>DATGLJ010000302.1:0-3494 GCA_035294185.1 Occallatibacter sp.
GGAATCGATCCGCGCCGGCCGCCTGCCCGGCGTCGAGATCGCCGTAGTCGTCTCCAACGTGGCCGATGCGCCCGGCCTGGAGGCCGCTCGCCATCTCGGCTTACCTACGGCCCTTCACGTGTCGAAAGGCCGCAGGCGGGAGGAGCACGACGCCGACGTTCTCGCCTGCTTACGCCAGCACAAGGTCGATCTGGTTTGTCTCGCCGGCTACATGCGCCTGCTCTCGCCCGGCTTCGTCGCAGCGTTCCGCGATCGCATCCTTAACATCCATCCCTCGCTGCTGCCGGCCTTCCCGGGTCTCGACGCACAAGAGCAGGCCTTCGCTTACGGAGTGAAAATCGCCGGCTGCACCGTGCACTTTGTCGATGAGCAGCTTGACCACGGCGCCATTGTCCTGCAGCGCGCCATTCCTGTGCTCGAAACCGACGACGCACACTCGCTCGCCGAGCGCATCCTGGCCCAGGAACACATCGCCTACACCGAAGCCATTCGCATGGTCGCCAGCGGCGACTACGAGATTCGCGGCCGCCGCTTCCTGCGCCGCAAAGGCTGAGCGCAAAAATCGCAGTCAAGCGATGGCCGTCCGGCATTTTCCGCCAGGCTGCACATTTTCAAGCAGATATTTTCCTCGCAACTTTGCCGGGAATATCCCGCATTTTTCCTAATCTGATAATCGACCGGGCAAAAAGCGGACACGCAGGCCGATGAGGCCGGCGCGGGACCGCGTCTCCGGTCGCATGCGGTTCTCCACCGGAACGCCGGACCGGAACCACGGCAGCCTCCGGGCCCGGGAGCCGCATCAGCGAAGCCCTGTGAGCATGCAGTCCGGGTGACCGCGCGCGATTCTCCCGATGGGATGGCAGGAATGCGGCCGGATGCATGCTCCCGGGGCCTGGCTATCAGGTCCGGCGGCCGGTTCATCGCATTGCGGCCGCCGGCAATGTTTCTGGCCGGCGAGGAGCCTGGTAACGCGCACGGCCTTCGCGCGCCGTCAATGCCCGCAAACAAAAAACCGGGGCCTGAGCCCTGCGCAGGGGAGAGTCTTCGAATGAAACCGATTGCAAACATCTGGCAGCATCCGCGCACTTCCGTCGCCGGCCTGTTGATCTCGATCGCCACGATCAGCGGCGTTCTGGCGCAGCAGGGCGTTACGCTGGGCAAAGCCGGCAGCGGAACAGTCGTCTCGCTGGCCGGCGCGCTGGCCACCGCCGTCCTTGGCCTTCTCGCCAAGGATCCGGGGCAGTCCGGGCCGCAGCAGAGCCCGGCAAAATCCTCATCCGCGTCATCGTCAACCGCAAAGCTGGGGGCGTGGATGCTCATCGCGCTTTTGCTCCCGCTGCCCTGGCTCGAAGGCTGCAGCGGGAAAAGCGTAGCGCAGGACATTGTCAACTGGACGCCTTCACTGGAGAGCGCCGTCGCCACGGTCGATTCCACCGCGAGTCTGCTGGCGCCGGCCGACGCGCCTGTCTTCACCGCGGCAACCTCGGGCTTCGACGCCGCTTCAAGCCTGCTCGTTGCGCAGGCCAGGGCCTACCTCGCCAATCCCACCGCCAGCGCGCTGACCCAATTGCAGGCGCAGGTCGTCGCGCTCCAGCAGCAGGTGAATGCGGCGCTTCTCTCGGCCTCGCGCATCGTCGACGCGGCCAGCCAGCAGCACGCCATCGCCGCCCTGCAGGCGGTTGCCACGATCGTCAGCGCAATCCTTTCGCTGGTGCAGTCGATTTCCAGCAAGGCCCAGGTGGCGCAGATGGCCGCCCGCTCCACCGTCAAGCTGTCCGCAGTCGCTCCCTATCTCGATCGCAGCCGTGCAGTGCAGCTTGTGGCCGCGCACTACGCCGAGCCGGCGGCGGCGGCAGAGGCGCAGGTTGCCAGAGCCGAGCAGGCCGAAAGGCAGGCAGGCTTCTGAGCGCCGAATTTTCCAGATCCACGCGATCTGCTGTCTCATCCTTCGCACAGTCTCATCGGGCAAAGGGTGGGACGCCATGTACAAACGCAGATCAGCTCAGCGAAAATCCTTCGCCAAGATAAATGCGCCGCACCTCGACGTCGTTGCCAAGCTCGTGCGGCGTGCCGGCGCGGAAGATGCGGCCCTCGGCGATGATGTAAGCCCGGTCGGTCACGCTGAGGGTCTCGCGCACGCTGTGATCGGTGATCAGGATGCCGATGCCGCTCGACTTGAGGTCAAAGATTATCTTCTGCAGCTCGAGCACGGCGATGGGATCGATGCCGCTGAAGGGCTCGTCGAGCAGGATGAACTTCGGTTGAATGCAGAGCGCCCGGGCAATCTCCACCCGCCGGCGCTCGCCGCCGGAGAGCGCGTAGCCGCGCGTGGTGCGGATATGGCCAAGGTTGAGCTGGTGGATGAGCCGCTCGGCCCGCACGCGCCGTTCGCGAAAATTAAGCGGCTGAGCTTCGAGCACGGCCAGAATATTTTCCTCGACCGTAAGCTTGCGAAAGACCGATGGCTCCTGCGGCAGGTAGCTGATGCCGAAGTTGCGCGCGCGCAGGTACATCGGCGTATGGGTGATGTCGGTCGAGTCCACCAGGACGCGGCCGGTCTCCGGCGCGACCAGGCCGACAATCATGTAAAAGCTGGTGGTTTTGCCTGCGCCGTTCGGTCCAAGCAGGCCGACGACCTCGCCGCGGGAGATTTTCAGGCTGACGCCGCGCACCACCTGGCGTCCCTTGTAGCTCTTGCCGATTCCCTCGGCCGACAATGTTTCCATGCAAGGTCTCTTGCGCTTTCTCTTCCCGCTGGCGGTCAGCCGGGACGCAGATTTCGCAACAGCTGCCGCGACGGCGCAATTTATCTGGGCGCAGTGGTTTGCGTCGTGGTCTGTCGATTGCCGCCTTCGATACTGACGCTATCATCGCGGGTATGGAAAATCAAAGCCTGGCCGGTGACCGAGCCGCGCTGGGGATCGGTCATCTGCGGCGGCGCCGACGGCGTTCCGGTGAGCACGTATTCGCCGGTGCGGCTGCTGTAGGCAAGCTGCGCGCCCGTGGCGCGGCGTCCCTGCGAGAGCACCACCACGCGGCCACTGGCCGTCATGCGGTCGATCTGTCCTGCTCCTGCCGCGGCCGGAGCATTTGCGGCTGCAGGAGCGAGGAACAGGTCGAGTTCGTCGGAAGCCGACTGCAAAGCGCCGGTCGCAGCCGTCACGCTGGCAAGCGGTGCTGCGCGCATAACGGCCTTGCGTTCCACGCCCGAATACCACAGGCTGCCGCCGCGCACGCGAATGACGGAAGGCGAATGGGAGGGCTGACCTTCGCTCACCGGAGCCGGCCTGGACTCGGCTCCGGGAGCGCCCGCGCTCAGCACAACGGCCAGAACCGGATCGGCGGGTGTGGCTGTCCGTGCGGTGAGCGTCTGCTTCTGCCGGTCGATTGCAATGACCGGAGCGGCAACCGAGTTGGCATCCTGCCAAAGGCGCGCATGGCCGCGGAAGATGACTTCTCCGGTGGCCTGGTGAAGCTGGGCCTCGGCGGCGATC
>DATGLJ010000303.1:0-8499 GCA_035294185.1 Occallatibacter sp.
GTTTCCGGGAAACTCGACTACGCCGCCGTAGGGAGCGTTGCCGCCGTTCCAGCAGGCGTTGAAGGCCGCCTGAATCGCCGCCGTGTCGTCCGTAGTTCCGTTGCCGACGGCCCCGAACTGCGTCACGTCGTAGCGCGGACCCATGCTGGCGAGGTTGGCCGCCGAAAGCGTCGCAGCCGCCACATTGGCCGCCGAGACCGTTCCCGTTACGGTCAGGCCGTTCGAGCCGTTCGACGAAACGCCCGTCATCCCGCCGATGGATGAGCCGCTGCCTGTGTAATAGGCAAGCTCGCCGGCCGGGGCCGAGCTCGCCGTTACGCCGCTGCCCGGGCTTGCCGATCCGCACGCCGAACCGGTATTGGTGATGTAGCCCGAGCTGTCGATCTGCAGACAGTTGTGGCCGCTCGACGCAGCAAGTCCGGGGAAAGCGATCGACGAAGTTCCCGTGAAGCTCGCATACAGCGCAGTGCTGCTGCCGCCATATATCTTAAAGCCGGTACCTGCGCCGGTCTCGTAGTTGACGCGCACCACGCCCGACGGGTTCGACGCATCGATATATGTGTCGCCGCTGTTGGTGCTCTGGTAGGCCTTAAAGCTGTCCAGCCCGCTGACGGCCGAATTCACCGCCCAGTTGTTGTTGGCGTCCTTTACCAGGTACCACTCGCTCGTGCCGTTATAGTCCTTATAGGTAAATGAGCCCTTCTGGCTTGCGCTCAGGCCGGGCCACAGATAATAGTCCACCTCGGCGTTCGCATTGTTGCGCACGGTGATGGTGCCTGCGCTCTGGGTAGTGCCACCCACCTGCAGCGTTCCGTTGAACTGCGCGTCGCCCGACTTGTCGATTGTGGCTACGGTGGTCTCGCTCGGGCCGCCTGAGCCAAAGACCACTCCGCCCGTGCCTGCGTTGTTCGAACCGTTCAGCACCACGGCTCCCGTTCCGGCCGCATTGATCACCGTCTGGTTGTTGGTGCTTCCCGCCGTCGTGATCTCCGCAACTGCATTCGGCGCGGCGATCTGATTGGCGCCCGTAAAGCTCATTGCAGGCTGCGACGTGTATCCGCTTCCTCCGGAGGTGATGGTGATGCTCGACACCGTGTAACCGCCGGGACAGCTCAGCGACGAACTGGCCGCCATATTCGCCGTCGCCGCGGCGCCGCTGCCGCCGCCTCCCGAGAAAGCGATCGTGGGCGCAGCCGGCGAGCTGTAGCAGCCGCCGTTGTTGACCACTGCGTTCGTCACCACGTTCGGCGTTGCGCTCAGATATTGCCCCACGCTCAGCCGCTGCACGTTGTTCAGCAGATCGGTAAGGTTGTAGAACTGCTCGCCCGATGTGCCATCGCCCAGGCCGATCTCCCACCGGTATCCGTAATCTGTCTGGTACTCGTCCTCCAGGCCCCGCTCATTGCCGTTGCCCGTGCCCAGCCGGTAGTGGTTGGTCACGGTCGCGTCCTGCTGGCTGCCGTACCAGTCGCCGTTCATGCCGTTAAAGCTGCGATGGAATGTGTCGAGAAAGCTGTTGCGCGTACCATTGTCGGTCAGCTCGCCTGTAAACATCGTGCCGCCCGTCACCCAGTTGTTGTACCGGCTGCCCGCATCGGCAACCACCTGCTGGGTCGAATTCTCGTTGCGAAGTCCGACAATGGTGTTGTTCTGCGCATTCGCGCCCAGGTGCAGCGCCGTCGCGCAGCCCTCCACATCGCCGCCGGTAAATGTGTTGCCGTCGCCCTGCTGCAGATTGATGCCGTAGGTGCCCGCAATCGGATTGCCCCCCGAAGTCGGGCAGTCGATGTGCAGCCTCACGAAGGTGCTGGCGTTCATCCAGTCGGTGGTCGCCGCATTCGCTGTCTGGTGCCCGATCGCATTCACCGCCGTCTGGAAGCCCGTGAATTCGTCGTCCAGAAAGGTTCCCCCCGTGTAATTTCCTGTTCCGTCCAGCGTCATGCCCGTCTGGTTGGCGTTGCCGAGGAAATACACGCTCTCAAGATCGAGTTCCTGCGTGCGGTAGGCCGCGAAGGCCTGCGCCGATGCGCTTGCCGAGGCCGTAATATTGATCGCCGCGTTATCCAGATGGAATCCCGGCGTATCGACGGCATACGTGGGATCGCCGACCTGCAGCGCCGCACCTGTTCCCGAATACGCCAGCACTGTCCCGCCCGCGCTTCCGTTTGCCGCGCTGCCGCCGCGCAGCGCGCATCCGCGAAGGCTTACATTCCGCGTTCCCGCCGTCACGACGATCTGGCTTGCGGTCGTGATTGTGGCGCAGGGCAGCAGGATGCTTGCGTTCGAAGTCGAGATCGTCAGATTCGACGCCATCGTCAGGCTTCCGGTAAAGTTGCGCGCGTCGCACGTTCCGCCGTAGCTCGAATTCAGGGCATTGACGCAGGCCTGCAGTTTGGCCCCGATATCGGCGCCCGGGAACTGGTCCACCGGGAAGGCCGAGCCCACCTTCGCCGTGCCCGTCAGCGCGGCGTAGGCGCCGCCGCCGGGCAGCACGCCCCCGCCGCCATTCAGCTGTGTGCCGTAACTCGCCGAATTGCCGGCATTCCATACCGTATAGCCGCCGTTGCCCTTCAGCAGGTTGCCGGCAAAGAACGTCATGTTCTGCCCGCCGATCAGATTCACCGGCGCGGCCGTATCCCACGTCCCGGCGGCGTTTACGCTCGCAGTGGTCGTCGACGAGCAGCCCACTCCGCCCTGGGTCACCGTCACAGCGCCGATCGAGCCGTTGCTGTTCACCGCCGCCACGGCCTGCGCGGTGCAGCTTCCGCTGAACTTCAGCGGCACGGTCGCCCCATACGGATCCCAGCCCAGTCCAGCCTCCGGCCCCACAGCTACCGATGTAACCGCGCCGCCGGCCGCCGTCACCGTCAATGCCGGCTGTATTGCGTTCCACGCCGGTATCACCACCGCATTGCGCACCGTCCATCCCTGCTGGCCGCTCGGCAGATCCAGCACCAGCCCCGTCGGAGGCTCGCCGGTCGCCGCGGAATTGCCCGCAAGCGCCACCACGTTGTCGAGCACGTTGTTCGATCCGGCCGCCGCCGTAAACGCGTGCGTGGCCTGGATCGTCACATTCTCCCAGCGGTTCGAATCGGCGTTCAGTCCGGCCGGAGTCTGCACGGGCAGCGCGGGAATGGCCACGCCGGTATTCAGCCCGCGAATGTCGATATTGCGGAACTCGCTCCACTGCGGCCACTGCGCCAGGTACATGCCGCAAGTGTGGGTGGAGTGCGCGCCCGCATACTGCGCCATCGGATCGACGCCCGCCGCCGCAATCTCGATGTTCTCGATAACCGCGACCTTCAGCCCATTGCCGCCCGATCCGGTTGCAGCCGGCATAGCAATGGCGCAGTTGCCCACCGCCCACGCGGCGCCCGAGCCGGCGGTTCCCGTCAGCCCGTTGCCGCCCGGAGAGAAAATCGAATTGATTTCCAGCGGCCGGTTCATCTGGCAGCTTCCCGCCGGCGCGCGGCCCTCGGCCGGCGTGCACGATACGTCCGCGCTCTGATCGACGTAAATCGTCAGGTCATGAAGCCGCGTATACGAGAGCAGGTTGGCTGCGTCGGGCGCGCTCTCGAGCACGTCCTGGCCGGGGAACCCCATCAGCGCCGACACCTGCTTGCCCATTCCGCCAATGGACTCGCCACGCCAGTTCAGCGGGTGGGTTTTGCATGTTCCCTGCGGAATCGTCAGCGCAACTGCATGCGCATTCGCGTAATTTAACGCCGCCTGCAGCGCATTGGTGTCGTCCGTCACGCCGTCGCACACCGCGCCGAACTCCTTGACGCTGCGCTCGGCCTGCTGCGCGACCGTCGTGCGCAAATCCCGCACCGGCACGCCGTTCGGATTGGTGAAAGTATCGGTTCCTGCGTACGCCGGCGGAATCTCCACCGCGCCATTGGTCCCTGCCGCATTGACCGCTGCCTGCAGGGTGGTCTGCGCGCTCGCGGCGGAAGGAGATTCCACGCCATTGACCGCCGGCGTTGTCAGGCCGCCGGTCATGTTCCCGCCCGCAAGCGGCACCGCTGTCGCCACCTGCTCATCCACATAGTGCTTGTCCGCGGCCTGCAGCGGCTGCGTCGGATCGCCGCTCAGCGTCAGGGGGCCGGCCATCGTTCCGCCCGAAGCCGCCAACAGGCTCTGGTTGAGCTGCGACACGGCCTGATCCACGTAGGCTTTGCTCGCCGCCTGCACGGCCTGCGCGGCCGGCATCACCTGCGCCTGCACCTGCGCAAGTGTCGCCTGCGCCGCGGCGGGAACGATCCAGTACTGCGTGCTCGTGCTGCCGTCGCTCATGTAGAAGACTGCCGTATAGAACTGCCCGGCCGGCGTCGCGCCCTGGTTGGGCGCCAGGTTCACGCTCACAAAGCCATCGGCGGGAATCGTCACCGTAGTCGAATCCGCAGCTACCGCCTGTCCGGCCGCGGTCGTAAATGCCGGCCAGCTGATGGTCAGCGTTCCTGCGCCCGGCTGTCCGTTGGCCAGGTACACGGTTCCCTGCACGGTTGTCGTCGCGACTCCCTGCGCCGACGCCCAATATACAAACGTCGAGATCGCAGCCAGCAGAGCACACAGCCCAGGCCAGCGCCCATACATCCTCTTTCCGCCAGTTTTTCTACCGCCAGCCTTTTCGGCCATGCCCGCGTCCCCCGTGAGCTTCATCGCGTTTCTGTCCTTGTCCTCGCTTTTGCCTGGTGCTGCTGCGCAGCGCGCGCCCGCGCGGCGGCTTTTGTCCCCTCCCTGCAAAAGCCGCCGCACCCGCCGCCGGAAGCCGATCTCGCCGGTCTGTCGTCAGCTCGCCGGCTCCTCGCCGGTCGAGATGCCCGCGCCCGCATCGGCCGCGGCGCGCCGGTTCTCTTCCTCGAGTTCCTTCAGTTCCTTGCTCCACATCTCTGCCCGGCTCACGCCCGGCTGCTCGCTGTTCTCTGCTGTTTCTGCTCCCATCCGCAACTTCGCCAGATCCACCAGCAGCTTCATGCTGCCGGGAACGCCGTTCTTCGCCTGCGTTTCCAGTTGGTCGGTGATTTCGACTTTCGACCGTGCAATGGCCTCATCCACCTCACGGCTCAGCTCGTCCAGGCCCTTCGGCATCGACGATCTGCTTCCGCGCCTGCTTCCCCGTACAGTTGTTCTTCCGCTTGCTCTCTTCATGCTCTTCACCGTTTCCGGTCCCGCCGTCAACAGTGTTGCGCGCAGCTTTTCCGCAAATGAATACGGCGGCTCGCGATGGAGCCGCCGCAATACGCGCCCGGAATTTCGACGATTCGCCTCCCGCCCCGAAACAAGCTTCAGTCCGAGCTTCTTCCCACCCGGCTTCCGGTCAAGGATTGCTCTCCGCAGAGGCTTGCCGGGGTCCGCCGCCTCTCCGCCGCGCCCGCGCATGCCCGCAACGATGGGCCGAAGAAGTTATGGGAAATTCAATTTCCCGCGCACGTTTCCCTTTCGATACGAATGGCTCAAGCTTACCGAAATGGCGAATAATTCCCGGCAATGTTTCTCTAAAATTCTTCCGCCTTGTTTTCTGCCGGTTAGCGTGCGCCACGCGCTCCGGCTGCGTTGACGCGGCTTGTTCGAAGGGTTCGAACCTCTCGCACAGAAAAAATCCGCTCGATCATCACCGCTCCGGATGCGTAAGCCGCAGCATCGTCACTCCATGCGCCGGCACAGTGAAAGCGGTCTCCGGGCTCAACACGCCAATTCCCTTGTGCTCCCACAAATCGCGCGCCGCCGCCGGACCCTGCCATCCCACATCCTTCAGCCTCAGCGTTATGCGCGTTGCGCCGGTGGTGCGGTTGAACAGCGCCACCGCCATCGCTCCGCCTTCGAGCGGCCTGGCCCATACTTCGATCGGTCCGGCCTTGAAGACGCGAGAGGCTGCGCGGCCCAGCGCGTCCTGATCCACGGCAATGATCTCCCTGTTCAGCAGGATGCGTCTGGTCTGCTCGCTCATCTGCGTCAGGTCGTTGCCGGCAATCAGCGGCGCAGCCATCATCGCCCACAAGCTGAAGTGAGTCTTCTGCTCGTCCTCGGTCATGCCGCCATTGCCCACTTCGAGAAAATCCGGATCGTTCCAGTGCCCCGGACCGGCGAATTTTTCCAGTCCCGCCTGGCCGAAGCCATTGAGAGACATGCTGTCGTACCGGTCGCTGATATCCTCGCCGGTGCGCCACATGCTTGCGCCCACCTCCGGTCCCCACGTCCATACCTCGCCCCATCCATACTGGCAAAGACTGAAGAGGATCGGCCTTCCGGCTGCCTCCAGCGCCTCGTGCATTTTCTCGTAGGCGGCTTTCATCAGCGCGTCCGACTTCGCGACGTCGCCTTTCGACTGCTCCTTCATAATGTCGCGAAAGCTGCACAGGTCGTACTTGAGAAAATCCACGCCCCACGAGGCGAACATGCGCGCATCCTGCGCTTCATAGCCGTAGCTTGTCGGCTGCCCTGCGCAGCTCCTGGGTCCCGGCCCGGAGTAGATGCCGAACCTGAGTCCTTTGGAGTGGATGTACCTGCCCAGCGCCTTCATATCCGGGAAATTGCTGTTCGGGTGCAGCACGCCCTGCGCGTCGCGATATCCCTGCCAGCCGCCGTCGATATTCACGTACACGTAGCCGGCATCGCGCATGCCGCTCGACACCAGCGCATCCGCCTCGCGCCGCACCAGGGCATCCGAAATGTCGTGGTGAAAGTGGTTCCACGTGCTCCAGCCCATGGGCGGCGTGGCCGCCATGACTGGCTTCTGCGCCCATCCAGTGCACGCAGCGACGGAGAAAAGAAGAAGAGCCGCAACGGTTGCCGGTTTGCTCATTGCTCACCTGGAAAAGAATGTCCTGAAGCGTGTTCCATCATAAACACTTTCGCGAATCGCCGTCTGCGCGCAGCCCTGATGCCGGAATCCATGCCTGCCGCAATGGACAGAGACCGGGCTCACGAAAGCGCATTTGTACTCACATCGATAGCAGAGCGCGCCGGCCGCCGTGCGACGATCGCCTTGGCGCTCCCGCCGATCCGCAGCCCGCGATTGCTTTCGCGCGGGCTCCGATTTATCCTTTTCCTTCTGAAGTTTCCAGTGCGGCTCCCTTGTCATCGGCGGGGAGCCGAGTCTTTTTCCTCAGGCTTTTGCAGGAGTTTCTTGCGGAGATGAGCAACATGGCCCTCCAGCCCACCGCCAGCAATGGCGCAACCCACGCGGCCCATTCCGTACCCGCGGCCCTCAATGGGCGGCTGCTCGAGCCCAACCGCCGTATCCCGCTCAATCTCGACTGGGTTGACCAGGTGCGCGTGAATACCAGCGCCGTGGAGCGCCGCGCCGCTACGCACGTTGCCCGCCGCACCGTGAAGAAGGATACGCAGGCAGCGTGGCTGCTGCGCGCCATCGCCTGCATGGACCTGACCACGCTCTCGGGCGACGACTCTGCCGACCGCGTGCGCCGGCTCTGCGCCAAGGCCCGCAACCCCCTGCAGCGGCAGATCGTGGAGGGCCTCGGCATTGAGGAGCTGCACCTGACCGTGGGCGCCGTCTGCGTGTACCACGCGTTCGTTGAGACGGCGGTGAAGGCGCTCGAAGGCACGCGCATTCCTGTGGCTGCGGTCTCGGCGGGGTTTCCGGCCGGGCTTTCGCCCCTGGCCGAGCGCGTGGCGGAGATTCACCGCAGCGTGGAGGCCGGCGCGCAGGAGATCGATATCGTCATTACCCGGGCACATGTCTTTAATGGCGAGTGGCAGGCGCTTTACGACGAGGTTGCGGCGTTCAAGGATGCCTGCGGCCCGGCGCATCTCAAAGCCATTCTCGGCACGGGCGATCTGATGACGCTGCGCAACGTGGCGCGCGCAAGCTGGGTGGCCATGATGGCCGGCGCGGATTTCATCAAGACCTCGACCGGCAAGGAGGCCGTGAACGCCACGCTGCCGGTCTCGCTCACCATGATCCGCTGCATCCGCGAGTACGCCGAGCGCACCGGCATGGCCGTCGGCTTCAAGCCGGCGGGCGGCATTCGCACCGCGAAGCAATCGCTCGACTGGCTGGCCCTGATGAAGGACGAGCTGGGAAGGCCTTGGCTGGAGCCGTCGTTGTTCCGCTTCGGCGCCAGCGGCATGCTGGCCGATATCGAGCGGCAGCTGGAGCACTATCTCACCGGCCGATACTCGGCCACGTATCGTCACCCCATGGCGTAGGCTCGGGGAGATGAAGGAGACGCTGTGAGCATTGTCGAAAAATTCTATGCCATGGAGTACGGGGCGGCGCCGGAAGATCCGAAGGAGGCCGTAGAGTGGATCGAGCGGCATCATCGCCGCTTCGAAGAGTTCATTGGCGGCAAATGGGAAAAGCCGGCGAGCGGCAGCTACCTGATCACGGCCGACCCTTCGAACGGCGAAACCCTCGCCGAGGTCGCCCTGGGCAACGAAGACGACGTGAACGCCGCCGTCCACGCCGCGCGCAGGGCGCTGCCCGCGTGGCAGGCATTGAGCGGCCATGAGCGCGCCCGCTGTCTCTACGCGCTT
>DATGLJ010000304.1:0-10392 GCA_035294185.1 Occallatibacter sp.
CAATAGGGCCCGGACAACACAGGACACTGTAACGGAACGCCCCGGCCGATCGCCGGGGCGTTCCGTTTTTCTCGCCTGCCATCCGGATCAGAACGCAAACTGCAGGGAAAACTGCGCCACGCGGGCCCCGTCGGCGGCTACCCCCGATGAACTCGGGGAGGTTGCCGTCGCGGTGATCTGGCCGAAGTTCGAGGCGTTGGTCACAATGTTCAGGTCGGGCGAGACGGGCGAGTTGTAGGGATTGACCGAGCTGAAATTCGGGTGGTTGAAGACGTTGAAAGCATCGGCCCGGAAGATGAGATAGGTCCTCTCGACGAGCGGAAAGGTCTTTTGCAGGCCAGCGTCGAAGTAGAATGCGCCCGGGCCGCGCACCAGGTTGCGCTGCCCGTATTCGATGCCGATGGGACCGCGGAACTCCGACAGCACCTTAGCCGCGCCGCTTGCGCCGCCGGCGAACTGGTAGACGGTGTTGGTGGCGTGATCGACGTTCACCTTCGTTTTCAGGTCGGCGCGGTTGCCGGTGAAGATAGCCGGAGCTGCGTTGTCGAATGAGGCCATATAGGCATCCGACTGCGCGGTCATCGCCAGACCGGTGCGATACGACGGCAGGCCGGAGAAGCTCCAGCCGCCGATGGCCTCGTTCAGCAGCCCCGATGCATGCGCGGCGAACAACCGGCCCTGCCCGAAGGGCAGATCGTACTGAAAGTTCGAGGAAATCTCCTGCCGGACATCGAAGTCCGAGCTTCCGCGGCAGGCGCGCGGATGGAGAATGTCGCAGATCATGCCGCCGTTGTTATAGAGCGCGTTGTTTGCGCCGCTCAGCGACGTATTGTCGATGGAGTGCGACCAGGTGTAGTTGAACTCGGCGCGCAGTCCCTGCGACATGTTCTTATCCACGGTCAGCAGCATGCCGTTGTAATTGGAATTGCCCATATTCGTCAGGTAAGCGTTGGAGCCGAACTGCGAGGGAATGCCGATGTTGGTGGGAAGAAAGCCGGCCAGGCTGCCGTAATTGTACGAGTAATAGGCGAGCAGGTAGAGCGAGTCGGATATGTCGCCGCGCTGCGCATACTGGCCTGCCAGATAATTCACCAGATCGGTGTTGCTGGCAAAGCCGAACTTGGCGCCTTCTCCCGGTTTGAGCACATTCTCAAACCACGGCTGAGGAGTAAGCGTCGTCGCGCCCTGGCGCAGCTGCGTCGTAAGACCGGCGAAGGCCTGCGACATGGTCTGCGTCGACTTGCCGGTGTAATCCGGCACGTCGATCACCTGGCTGGCGTCTGCATCGGCAAGCAGGCGGCGGCCCAGGCGGCCCACGTAGCTCAGCTTGAGGACGGTGTGTCCGGGCAGCTCCTGCTGAATGCCGAGGTTCAGCGCGATGGAATAGGGATCCTTGAGGTCCTTGGGGATGACAAAGTTGGTCTGGCCCGCGGCCAGGCCAAACGGAGTGCCGGTGCTGTCGACGTACGGGGTGTACGGCACAGATACCGATAGCGGAGCGGGGTTGTCAGCCGCCGGATAGGCGAGGTTCGAACCGAGGCGCGGAGCGACCGCCAGCGAAGCGGCCGGGCCGGAGCCGGAGCCAAAGAAGGAGTACTGCGTGTTGTAGAAGAGGTATGAGATCTGATCCTGGAGGAAGTTGATGGAGTTGATCACCGTGCGGTCGTACACGATGCCGGCGCCGCCGTTGATCACCATTTTTCCATTGGCGTAGGGCGTGTAGGCAAAAGCAAACCGCGGAGCAAAGTCCTTGTACGAGGGATCGTACAGGTTGGGGCCGTGGTTGGCCTTGCCGCCCAGCTCATAACTGTAAAAGGGCAGGCCGGTGTTGCTGGTGTTTCCCGCGTCCTGCTGGGCGATGCGGTCCTTGATGTAGGTGTTCAGGCTGATCTGCGTCGGCACCGACTCGTCGCCATGCACTTCGTAGGGAACCGAGTAAAGCTGATAGCGCAGGCCGTAGCTGATCGTGAGCTTCGGGGTCGCCTTCCAGGTGTCGCCGAAGTAGGCTTCGGTCTGAAAGAACCGGTAGGCGCGCGGCGCTCCGGCGCCGGCCGGCAGGGCCGCGCCTTTGTTGTTGTAGCTATAGTTGGTATAAATCTCCCCGACTACGCCGAGCGCCGTGGCAAACAGGTTGTCGTAATCGTTGATGCCCACCTGGTTGGGGCCGTTGTTGATATCGGCTGGACGAACCGATGGCTCCAGACCGCCCGATAGCGCGGGACCCGTCAGGCCCGCTTCGACAAAGTTGAAATTGCTGACCAGGTTGCTCTCGGTCTTGATGAACTTGAAGGTGCCGCCGAACGAAAAGCTGTGGGAGCCATGCACCCAGTTGAAATCGTCGCGGAACTCGGGGATCGGGACGCGGCGCTTCTGGCCGTTATAGTTCGTGTATGGACCGCCCAGGCCAGTAAAGCTGTACTGGTTGACTCCGGTCGGGTTATAGAGGTCGGGGAAGTTCAGCTTGCTGATAGTGTCGCCGTAATAGAACTGGTTCACCTTGCTGGAACCGATCTCCCAGACATGGCTCACAACATAGCTATAGCTGCGGTCGTACTCCGGATGGGTGACCGGGTCGGTGGGAAACTCGGGCAGGCTTGAAGTGGCGTCGCGGTGATTGATGCTGAAGCGTCCGTAGATCTTCTGCATCGGGGTCAGGTTGTAGTCGATGCGGCCGACGTAGGTGATCGTGTTGTCGGGAGTGGGAGTGGTGAAGCGGTAGCCGCCGGTATTCACTCCGTCACCCTGAGAATAGTCGTTGGCGATTGGGTAACGGGAATTGATGAAGGCGAGCTCGCCGGCATCGAAGCCTACTTTGCCGGGGTCGAGCGCGGCCACCTGGGAGCCGGAAAGCGCCGTAATGCAGGCGGGCTGGGTGGTGAAGCGGCTGCTGTCGCCGCATCCCGGATTGCTGTTGATGTAGTCGAGCTTGCCGGCGCGGAAGTCGCTCAGCGGCACGATCCGCTCCGAAGTCTGGGACTGCACAATCCGCGAATCGGCCAGGTCGAAGAAGAAGAAGAGCCTGTCGCGCCTGATCGGGCCGCCGATGTTGCCGCCGAACTGATTGCGGATCAGCGGAGTGCGCGGAATCCCGTTCAGATTGTTGAACCAGTTGTTGGCTTCGGTGGTCGTATCGCGATGGTACTCATTCAGGCCCCCATGAAACTGATTGGTTCCGTTCCTGGTGACAAGCTGGAACTGACCGCCGCTGCCTGTTCCCACTGCCGGCGTCATTCCGGCCACCGTGCCTGTGAACTGCTGCACCGAATCGACGGGGGCGGGAACGGTCAGGTAGAACGTCTGGCCGGTCGCAAGGTCATCGGCATCCATGCCGTCGACCGTCACTTCCGACTGGTCGACCCGGGCTCCGGTCACCGCGCCCTGGTAGGAGTCCACGCCCGGCTGCTGCTCGAAGAGGGTCGCTATGCCCCGCGTGCGGTCATAGACCGGGAGTTGCTGCAACTGATCGATCCCGATGTTGTTGCCGATCGCGGCATCGCTGGTGTCCACCGTCACGTTTGCGCTGCCTGCCGAAACCTGCACTGTCTGAATCGCACTGCTCGGGCGCAGCATCGCATTCTGGGTGCGCGTTGTGCCGACATTCAGCGTAAGATCGGAGATCGCCACCGAGGCGAACCCGTTGGCGCTGAACACCAGTTTGTAGCCGGAACTGGCGGGAACATTGGCAAACCGGTAGCGTCCCGCATTGTCGGTCTTCTGCGTATACGAGGCGCCGGTCAGGGTGCTGGAAAGCGATACGGCAGCGTCCGGAATGACCGCCCCGGTGGCGTCCGTAACGTCGCCGGCGAGCGAAGCCGTATCCTGAGCGCGGGCCGGCGCGCACACGCTCAGAGCGATGACGAATGAAGACAGAATGATCAATTTATTGCGCACGAACTTGTCTCCTGACAGCTGTCTTGGCCGGGATTCATGCCGATGCCCGCAGAGATGCGGACAAACAGTGTTGCTGCTGTTGCGAAAGAACGGCCCAGTGGCTCTGCAGCCAGTGCAACCCATTGAAACCTGCGCGGGCGTGACAAAAGGAATTTTCAGAACTTTACCTGCCGTTCACCCACTTGAGTATGAAGTTCTGCGATGCGCCCTGTAAAGAAAAAATGAAGAGTGCCTGTTACCTCGAGTTGTTCTTTGCCCGCCATGCTGTAAGTCTGACGGCGTCCGCTCCTGCCCCGGCAGGATAATTCGGGCCTGACGGCGAAAAGGTGCGGATGCGGGAAAGCCGCATCCGGAAGTTTCATTCCGGAAAGGCGGTCCTGGCATCCGGAGGGCAAAGGCTTCTTCGCTTCGCCGGCGAACGAACGGGGGGCTGCAGCGGAGATGGATCAGGAGCCGCTGTCATTGTTCTCCTGCACGTAGGCGGCGCGATCGGCAAAGAGCGGCAGATTGCTGCGTAAAACAATGTGCGGCGCAAATCGCGTCGCAGAGGCAGGCGCGACGCCATCCAGAAGATAGCGGAGCAGCGCCTCGCAGGCGGCTTTGCCCTGCGTGAAGGGCCGCTGATACAGCGTTGCGAGGACCCTGCCCGACTCGATAAAGCTGACCAGTTCCGGAAACAGATCGGTCGCGACCACCTGAATCTGGCCGAGCGCCTTTCTTTCTTCGAGAACGCGAAGAACCGGAAGGCTGTTGGCCGTGCTGATGTAGATTCCTGCCGGGCGCGGCTTTTGATGGATCAGAGCGATCGTGGCGCGCTCGGCGTCCCTGGGGCGATCGTGACTCTCAATCGCAGGGAGCAGCGAAAGATGAGGGGCCATCGTAGCCAGCGCGGCAGCGAATCCCTTCAGTTTCTCCGCGTGGTCCAGCGTGCTCAGATCGCCGGTAATGGTCGCGACGGTTCCCGGTTTGCTAAGCGTGCGCGCAAACAGCTCGGCGGCGATTGCCCCGCTGATTTCCGCGTCGACGGTGACCGAAGCCAGACGGCCGCTGCGGGGAGCATCGCTGGCCACGCAGACCACCGGAACGCCCTGCGCGGCGATGCGCCTGATCAGGGGATCGACTCTCCCCGGATTGCCCGGAGTCAGAATCATACCGTCGAATCCGCGGCCGATGCCGGCCTCGAGCGATTCCACGTCGCCCTTGCCGATGTAAGGATAAGTGCGAAAATCGAGATCGACCGTAACGCCGGCGCTGGCGGCGGCCGCAGCTCGAATGCCGTCGCGCAGCGGGTCAAAGAACGATGCAATCTGCTGTGGAAGGTGAACTGCAATTCGAAGACGGCGATTCAGTTTAAGACTGCGCGCTGCGACATTGGGCCTGTAATTCAGCTCTTCGGCCTTCTTCAGAACTTCAGCGCGCGTCTTCGGGCTGATTCCGGGCCTGCCATGCAATGCGCGGTCCACGGTCCCGATGGAAACTCCCAGAAGTCTGGCAATTTCTTTGATGCCGGCGGGACGCTGATCTTCTTTGCTCATATGGTCAGGCTCATTGGGGCGTCGCCGCAGGCATTCTTTACGGCGCGACTCTGAGATTATCAAACTGCGTGCGGCCCCACTCGGACCCAAGGGCAAACATGCCGTGCGTGTGCGATCCATCCTCAACAGCGGCGAGCCGGGCCCCATCGAGGAAGGCCGCAATGCGCCTGCCCTGAAAGCGCAGAGTGAGGCGGTGCCATTTTGCGCGATCGAATGTGGCGGCGCCGGAGGCAAGCGTGACCGGCGGCTTTTTATATTCGGCTGACAGCAGCTCCCACGCGCCGCCGGGCTCGATGCGCAGGATATAACCGCTCGGCCAGCGCGCGCGGCCATCCCGGAAAACGTCGGCTGAGTCGATCCTGCCCATCACTGCGGCGGCTGACGCGGAAAGAAAGCGCACATCGGCGGAAACAGAGTAGTCGCTCCAGGACGCGTCGCCCGCCAGCGTGAAGGGATCGGGCAGGGGCCCCCAGGGAATCGGCGGCGTGGTAATGACCTGCTCGAGACAGCGGCCGGCGCGATCTGCGCAGCGATGGACTTCGAAGGCTCCGTCCTGGTCGGACAGATACCTGGGCGCGCGCCCGAGCGGCGCAGCATCGAAGTTGTCCTCGTAGGGAAGCGGGAACGGCGCGGCCGGCGGCGGCTGAGCGGCCCCTTTACCCTGGCCGGTAGTTGTCGTGAGCGAATAGAGAGAATCGGGGGCGAAGATATAGGCGAAGGCGCCGTTCTCCGGCGTGACATCGGCGATGTGCTCGAAGGTGCGGGTGTTGCCGGTCTGCCAGATGTGGACCGTAGTTGCGGCCAGACCGCCTGCGATGCGGAAGGAGACGCTCTGCGGAGCGTGCGCAGCGATGGTCTCGAGAATCACGCTCCAGTTTTTCCTGTCGGGCGAGCGAAGAGAGACATAGGTTCCTCCATTGGGGAGAGAACCGGAAGCCGAATCGAGGTACAGCCATCCGGGCTGCGCAAACTGCGTGGTGTGAGCCGTCGCCCAGATTGCGCCCTGCACGTCGTAGTGCCCGGACCACGGAGTGTTGGCGTACATGAGGCCGGAGTTTGGCGCGGCAAGGATGTCGTAGTAAGCGGTGACGGGACTCCAGATTTCGGTGGCCGTGAGCGAGCCATCGAGATAGTTCTGGTTGTAGAGGTGCGCAAGGATGCGGCCCCCGATAGGCCAGTCGCGGCTGAGAAACGGGCCGCTGCCGCCATTGGGCTGGTCCTCGCTTGACCAGAGCGGCTTGCCGGTGCGGCGCGCAGCCTCTGTAGTCGTGATCCTGCCGTTTACTTTGGGGTAATGCACGCCGATGGCCGCCACGTCCGCCGCGATGGAAGGATCTTTAAGAATGACGTTGGCGATATCCCACTGTCCCGCGCCTTCACCGGGGTATTCGTCGCAGCAGACGATTTTCGTGGCCAGATGATTCTCGATGAGCGCGCGATGAAGTTCCTTCAGGTAGGCAAGGTCGTAGACTTTTTCGTTCCACAGGCCTGCGTAGCGGATGTCGAGGCCGTAGCCGCGCTTTGCGGTTTTGATGAAGTCAGCCATGTAGGCGGCCATCTGCGGCGTGTAGAGCGTGGGTTTTGCGCCCGGCGCCGAAGCCTTCGGATCGACCCAGCGCGGCGCTCCCCAGGGCAGAATTTCCAGGATGATATTCGGGTTGCGCTTGTGCGCTTCCGTCATCAGCCACCATTCGTAGCCGCGCGTGGAGTTGTGATCGGAGGGCGTGCGCATAAAACCGGGCTCGGAGCCGTCGGTGGAGTTTACGTCGGCGCCCACCTCGACCTTGAGCCGCTGCAATGCCGCGCCGTAGCCGGGCCTGAAGAGGTAGTCGAGGATCTGGCTGCGCTCGGGCTCGGGATAGTCGTAGAGCAGGCGCGAGGATGCGCCGGCGCTGGCTGCGCCCAGGCCGTCGAAGGTTCGGCCGGTCGCATTGCCGTCGAGCACGATGTGCGTCTGCTGCGCGAGAGCAAAGCTGCTGAGGCAGAAGATTGCGAGGACTTGAGCGAAGGAATTTCGCAGCGGTGAACGGCGGCGTTCCGGTGCGATGAATCGTGCGCGCATGATCTCCATTTTCATTTCGCGCCTCTGAGGCTGGTTTCAATTTCTTCGAGCGAACGGTTGCGCGTTTCCGGCAGGCGAAGGCAGAGAAACACGAGACCCGCGAGGCAGATGGATGCGTAGAGGAAGAAGACGCCGGCGGTGCTGATGGAGGCGTTCAGCAGAGGAAAGGTGTAGGTGAGCACGAAGCAGGCGATCCAGAGCGCTGTGACAGAGACGGAGACGGCTTCGGCGCGGATGCGGTTGGGAAAAATTTCGGAGATAACCACCCAGGTCACCGGCGCAAGCGACATCGCATAACAGGCGATGGCGGCGAGCACGAGCGCCAGCATGGGGATGCCGTGGAAGTGGAGGCGATAGAGCGCGCCGAGAGCGATGTAGACAAGCGTCAGGCCGGCAAGGCCGGTGAGCATCAGGAAGCGGCGGCCGAACCGGTCGATCGTCGCCAGCGCGAGAACCGTGAAGACCACGTTGACTGCGCCGGTGATGACAATGTTGAAGAGGATTCCGGAGATCTGATATCCGGCCGCAGCGAAGATCTCCTGCGCGTAATTGAAGATAACGTTGATGCCGCACCATTGTTGAAGAACGGCGAGCACGAAGCCGAGAACAAGCGCGCGCGCGATGCCGGGATGGGCGAGCTCGCGCAGCAGTGAGGCGCTGTTCTCGCCGCCGCTTGCCTGGCGGAATTCGTCCATCACGTGGCCGGCGTAGGCCCGGCCGCCAAGACGCTCGAGGATGCACAGCGCCCGCTGATGCCGGCCTTTGGCAGCCAGCCAGCGCGGGCTCTCAGGAACAAAGAAGGTGGCGGCGAGAAAAAACAGCGAGGGAATCGCGGTGACCCCAAACATCCATCGCCAGGCGGACTGGCCGTTCCAGGAGGCAAGTATCGCATCTGCTGTGGCGCCGGCGGGCACCGGCCGCGCGATGAGCCAGTTAACAACCTGTGCAAGCAGGATGCCGATGACAACAGCCATCTGATTCAGCGCAACCAGGCGGCCGCGCAGGCGCGCCGGCGAAATTTCAGCGATGTACATGGGCGAGACGCCGGAGGCGAGGCCGATGGCGAAACCGCCGAGAATGCGCCAGACGGCGAAGGCGGCAAAATGCGCGGACAGCGCAGTGCCAAGCGACGAGGCCGCAAAGACCAGCGCGGACAGAGCGAGCAGCAGCTTTCTTCCAAAGCGATCGCTCAGGCGGCCCGCGGCGACTGCGCCGGCGAGGCAGCCGACAAGAGCGCAGCTCATTGCCCAGCCCTGCAATTCGGGCGAGGCGAGGTGAAAGTAGATTTCGTAAAAGGGTTTGGCGCCGCCGATGACCACCCAGTCGTAACCGAAGAGCAGGCCGCCCAGCGCAGCCGAAGACGCTGCGAGCCACAGGTACATGGTGCGCAGCGAAGCATCGCCGTGCTGCGCAACGGCCGAGGAGGCGGGAACAGGCGCGGTCATTGCAGCGATTCTGCTTCTGTCTTTGCAGGAATCGAGTTCCCGGAGCGAATCCAGCGGACGATCTCGATTGCAGCAAGGTGGTTGGGGTCCTCGGCCAGAACCTGTTCGAGCTGCTGCTGCGCGCTTGCAGTCTCACCCATGC
Organism: Occallatibacter sp.; assembly: GCA_035294185.1. GTDB lineage: Bacteria > Acidobacteriota > Terriglobia > Terriglobales > Acidobacteriaceae > Telmatobacter. The sequence goes on from DATGLJ010000304.1 coordinate 9,076, forward strand.
CGAGATGCGCGAGCGCGGCGAGGAAGGCGCACTCGATGCGGTTGCGCTTGCCGAGGTCGTCGTCGAAGAGCAGGAAGTTGGGAAGCGAGGTGGCAAAGTAGTCGATCTTCGGTTCGACGGCGCTCTGCGCGCGCGCATAGCCGGCGAGGTCTCGGAGGATCGTGCGCGCCTGTTGCGCGTCCCCGAGCTTCAACAGAGCCAGCGCCTGAAAGAAGGAGTGATACCCGATCGATGGCAGCGGCGCGGCGGCGGCTCGCCAATATTGTTGCGCCAGCGCCTTGTTGCCGAGCTGCTCGGCGGCAAGGCCGGACAGGTAATCGAGGTCGCGCTCAAGGGTGAGCAGATGCTTGCCTTCGCCGAGATTTTCGGGGTAATGGCGCGCGGCCTCAAAGTGTCCGAGGGCCTGCGCCGCATCGCCGGCGGCGAGAGCGGAATGGCCGAGCGCCTTGTGCGCGGCCACATACTGCGCGGAGACCAGGCCTTCGCCGCCCTCCCATGGACTGAAGCGGCGCGACTCGAGACGGCGGAGCGCCTCGTCGTATCGGCCTGTCTGGTTGAGCAGGGTGATGAGCTCCACGGTGAGGTCGTCGCGGCGATCGGCCAGAGCGGAGTGCTGCTCGAGCGTGCGCAGGCGATCTTCGGGCGAGGCCAGGCCGGCGCGCTTCTTCAGCTGGTCCCACTCATACAACAGGCGCGCATCGCCCGGGCTGGCGGCAAAGGCTCGCGCGTACATGCGATCGGCGGCCGCAGGATCGCGCCGGATATTGAACTCGGCAAGACCGAGATTGCGCCAGGGAATCGAATAGGAGGGGTCGAGCTCGACCGACCTGCGCCAGCATTGGATGGCCTCGTCATAGCGCCGCTTGTCGTAATAGAGGTTGCCGAGGTAGTAGTGCGCCCGCGCGGCGCCGGGGCAGCGCGCAATGGCGTCTTCGAGCACGATCATCTCTTCAAGACGCGCCGGGAAGCAGTGGAGCGGCGATGCGGCTTCGGCCAGCTCGATGAAGTGCGGCGCTTCTGCTGCGCGGCCAAGCTGCGCGGCGAGCCATGCGAGCGTGTAGCCAGGCATGGGGTGGTTCAGGCATGCGGCGCCGTTTGTGGATTCGAGAAGCAGGAGCGCATCTTCGCAGAGGCCGGACCAGGCCAGCTCATAGACGATGTCGAGCAGCGTCTGCACGTCGCCCGCGAGTGCGCCGATGAAAGCATCGAGGGCTGCCCGGCTGCGGCTGAGCAGAAAACGCTCGGCCATCATGCGGAAACAGAGCGGATCGAGGGTCAGAGTCTCGTCGATGAGAGTTTCCGCTTCCTGCATGCGCC
>DATGLJ010000305.1:0-4941 GCA_035294185.1 Occallatibacter sp.
TCGCACCGAAGGAAGGAATACGTGTTGTCTCGATTGAATTGCATTACCGGCTTCTTTTTTGCCATCCTGCTATGCCTTGGCGGCTTTGCACGGGCGCAGAAGGCCGCCGTGGCCGCGGCCCCGGCGGGCACATTGCGCGGACACGTCACCGACCCGACCGGGGCGCTTATCCCCGGCGCTCAAATTACAGTCACCACGGTACAGGGCAAACAGGCGGCCAGAACGGCGGCCGATTCGGCAGGCGGATATGTAGTCCGCGGCCTTGCGCCGGGCAGCTACATTGTTCAGGCTGAATTTCAGGGCTTCAGCACTTACGTTTCCCAGCCCATCCCGCTCGAAGCCGGGCAGACGAAGAACGTCGATATCAAAATGGCCCTGGAGCAGGCCCAGCAACAGGTCGAGGTCTCGGCCGAAGGCGGTCCCAGCGTCAGCACCGAGGCCGGCGCCAACGCCAGTGCAATTGTACTCAAGGGCAAGGACCTCGATGCGCTCTCCGACGATCCCGATGAGCTTTCCAATGAGCTGACCGCGCTCGCCGGTCCCTCGGCCGGCCCCAACGGCGGCCAGATCTACATCGACGGCTTCACCGGCGGCCAACTGCCGCCCAAGTCGGCTATCCGCGAAATTCGCATCAACCAGAATCCCTTTTCTGCGGAGTTCGACCGGCTTGGCTATGGCCGCATCGAAATCCTCACCAAGCCGGGCACCGATCAGCTACACGGACGCGGATTTCTGATGGGCAACGATGACGCCTTCAACACCGGCAACCCGTTCACCAAAAACATTCCGGCCTATCACAGCATTCAGGGCAATGCGACCGTCAGCGGGCCGATGTCGAAGAACTCCTCGTTCTTCGTAAGCGTGGAGCAGCGCAATACGCAGGATGCGAGCATCTACACGGCCGACACGGCGGTGCTGAACGGCGGCGTGTATGTGCCGGGCATCATCTCCGGCGGCCTGTTCGCTCCGCAGACACATACGGTGATTTCTCCCCGCTTCGACTTCCAGCTCGGGCAAAAGAACACCTTGACGCTCCGCTGGCAGTACTGGCGGAGTCACGAGACCGGGCAGATCGGCAGCACGGCCCTGCCTTCGCAGAACTCGACATCGCAGAACGTCGAAAATACGCTGCAGTTCGACGATACGCAGATCATCAGCGACCGCATTGTGAACGAAACCCGCTTTGAATACCGGCGTGCATCGAACTGGGAGACGCCGGCGAGCACGGCGCCCACGGTGAGCGTACCGGCATATTTTTCGGGCGGCGGCAGCGGGTCGCAATCGACCAGCGGCCACTCCGATCACTTCGAACTGCAGGAGTTCGTCACCATGACGGCCGGCGCGCACGCTATCAAGTTCGGCACCTGGCTGCGCGATAACCGCCAGGCGACCTCGGCCAGCTCCGGCTTCAACGGGACCTTCAGTTTCCCCTCGCTGAATGCCTACATCGATACGCTGAACGGCATGGCGGCCGGCGAATCGGTAGCGCAGATTGCCGCCTCCTGCCCCTCCGGCCAGCAGTGCACGCCGAATAAGCTCACCTATACGACGGGTCCCTACGCATTCCAGGGCAACCTGTTCGACGCCGCAGTCTATCTTCAGGACGACTGGAAGTACAACCGCTTTCTCACGCTCTCCGGCGGCCTTCGCTGGGAGTCGCAGAATCACGTAAGCGATCACAGCGACTTCGCGCCCCGCGTGGCTTTCGCCTACGCCCTCGACGGGCACAGGAATCAGAAGCAGGCCAGGACTGTGCTGCGCGGCGGGTTCGGATTCTTCTACGACCGCTTCCAGATTCAGAACCTGATGAATCTCGAGCAGTATAACGGCGTTCCTGGTCACAGCCAGACAACGACCGTGATCACGAACCCCACGTGCTTTGACGCCAACAGCCTGCAGAATGCCCTGGCACAGGGCTGCACCGCGGCCGGCGCAAGCCCGCAGACGCCGCAGATCGACACCATTGTTTCCAGCTATCACTCCCCCTACGCCGAGCAGCTGGGCGCCAGCATCGAACGGCAGTTGACGCGCACCTCGACGCTCACCCTCACCTATCTGCACTCCTTCGGCGTGCACCAGATGGTGGTGCGCGACGCCAATCCCTTCCGGACGGTTTCGCCCGGCTCCGACTATTACAGCGCTGCAGCCGGCCTGCCGCGGCTCAATCCCAGCCTCGGTATCGTCGATCAGTATTTCCCCGAAGCGGTCTACAAACAGAATCAGCTGATCCTCAATATCAACGCGCAGTTCTCGCGCAGTTTCAGCATGGCCGGGTTTTACAACTGGACCCAGGCGAACTCCAACGGCAGCGGCGGTTCGAATCCGTCCAATTCCTACAATCTGGACCAGGATTACGGCCGAGCCAGCTTCGTGCGCCCGCAGTTCCTGTTCCTGATGGGCAACTATAATGCGCCCTGGGGAATCACCCTCAACCCGTTCCTGGTGGCGCAGGCAGGCAGGCCCTACAGCATTACCACGGCCAACGACCTGACCGGCGACAACTTCTTCAACGACCGGCCGGCCTACGCCAGCGCACCCGTTAACCCCAACGATGTGGCGCAGACCAGCTATGGAGCGCTCGATACGGACCCCAATCCGCAGGAACAGCTGCTTGCGCCGAACACGCTGCTGGGTCCCTCCTCGGTGGCCTTCAATCTTCGCGCCAGCCGCGCTTTCGGATTCGGGCCCTCGACGGAAACCTCCGGAGGGCCGATGCACGAGCATATCGGCGGACCCGGCGGAGACCATGGCCGTGGCGGCGGCTTTGGCGGCAACATCTTCGGCGGCGGGGGAGGCTTCCGCGGCGGTCCCGCAGGCACAGGCCGCAAGTACTCGCTTACCTTCAGCGTGCAGGCTCTCAACCTGTTCAACGACGTGAACTACGGCAGCCCATCCGGCACGGTGATCCCCACGCTCGATCCGAACACCGGCATCATCGGCCCCGGCAAGCGCTTTGGAGAATCTACGCAGCTTGCCGGCGGCATGTTCGCTTCGCCGACCGGCTCAGCGACCCGCCGCGTCTTCGTTCAGGCGTTCTTCTCGTTCTGAACCGGCAGAGCCGGAGCGTACAGCTCCGGCTCTGCTTGCCTGCGCAGGATCAGACCGATGCAATCATCTCTTCGTATAACCGCTCCCAGTCTCTGGCGCGCGCATCCATGCTGAAATGCCGGATCATGCGCTCCCGCGCGCTTCTCCCCAGCGCCGCGCGTTCTTCTGCGCTCATCCGCATCACGGCCGCCATCGCATTGCCCAGCGCACCGGCATCCCGCGCCGGAACGATGCGGCCTGCCTCGCCAACCAATTCCCTCACCCCGCCCACATCGGTTGCCGCCACCGGCTTCTCCATTGCCATGGCCTCGGCAAGAGCCAGCGGCATCCCTTCCCAGGCCGAGGCCAGTACGAAACCATCGGCCGCGTCGAGCAGCGCCGGCAGATCGCGCCTGAGCCCCAGCCACTGCACACGCCCCGCAATGCCAAGCTCCGCAGCCAGCGCGCGCAGCGGAAGATCGGCGCCGTCCTTCGCCTCGCCGGCAATCCACAGCACAACGCCGCCGCAGGCGGCCTGCGCCAGCGCAAAGGCGCGCAGCAGATTTGGATAATCCTTGGCGGCAACGATCCGGCCCGCAGCCAGCCACACAAAATCGCCGCCGGCCGCCATGTCTGCACGCATCTGCGCCCGGCGTCCGGCGTTCGCCGCCAGACGATCGACATCGATCCCGTTGACCACCACTGCGCATTTGTGCCGGGGGATAGCGCCGAGCCGCATGAACCGCTGCGCGGCCGCCTGGCTGACGGCCGTCGTTTTGGCGCACAGCCCGTCCGTAAGCCGGTAGGCCAGCATGCGCGGCCACGCGCCTTCATATACGTTGTGCACGGTGCAGACCAACGGCGTCGAGCGCTGCCGCATGCTTGCCAGCCGCGCAAAGATATTGGCGTGAAAACTGTGGCTGTGCACGATCTCGGCGCGGAAGCGCCGCACGATTTCTGCCGCCCGGGCCAGCGCCAGCAGAAAACTCAGCGGCTGCCTGCGCATGCCGAGGTGTTCGAAGAGAGCGGCGTTCGGCCACGCTCCGGAATATTCCCAATGCTCCCGCTGTCCGGCGAGCGGCTCGCGCAGCACGACCAGAGCAACCGCGTGCCCGCGCCGCTGCATGCGCGCGGCAAGCTCCAGCGCCTGGCGCTCCGCGCCGCCAATGCCCAGCGACGTGAGCACGTAGACAATACGCATCCCGTCTGCGCCCTCGTATGAAAGATTGCGACGATCATACCGCGCCGCGCGCGCTGCAAGGCATCCGCCGCCGGCCAAAGTTTGCAGGCCGCATCTACCTTCAAACGCCGGACAATTTTTCGATTTGTTTTTCTGCACTGAGCCCATCGGTCCGGCTCCGGTCGAAGGCTGCGCGCAGCGCTCCGCAGCGCCGTCTCATTTCATCCTGTCTTTGCCCTCCCGGGAAGATTCCTCGCAAACCTAGGAGATTCCTTGTACGAAATGATCCGGCTCGGCGATACAATGCTTTCGAGAAGGAGACACATGGCCGGAGACATGCAATTGACATGCAGCGATTGTGGGCAGGAATTTACGTTCACCGCTGCCGATCAGGCGTTCTTCCAGGAACGCGGCTACTCAACACCTAAACGTTGCAAACCATGCCGCCTCGCAAAAAAGAACGATCAGGGAGCCTCCGGCTACCGCACTTCGTCCGTGCAGGGTACGCCGGTGATCTGCTCCGGGTGCGGCCAGCCCACGACTGTTCCCTTTGAGCCTCGCGGCGATCGGCCCGTCTTCTGCCGGGACTGCTACGTTGCCCGCAAGGGCAACGGCGGCGCTGTGCGGATGCGCAGCCGCGCCCAGGTCTGAGCTTCTCCATACCGGTCTGCTGCCGGTTCTGTTTCCCCGCCTCTGCCGATAGAACTCCGGTTGGATTTCGACGCGTTGTTTTC
>DATGLJ010000306.1:0-24421 GCA_035294185.1 Occallatibacter sp.
CGCAACTCAGCCGTTTTGCGACGGCAGCCACAAGGGCACGGGCCTTGCTCCGGTGCGCTTCGACTGCGCCGAGACGGGCACGGTGTTTTTGTGCGGCTGCAAGCGGACGGGGGATCGTCCTTATTGCGACGGAACGCACGAGAGTCTGGGCTGAGCCCTGCGGCGCAATCCGGAGATGCGCGGTCGGAACATCAGTTACAGATGATTGATCAGCGAGGCGATCGAGGCCGCGCCGAAGCCGTTGTCGATGTTGACGACCGAGACGTTGGGCGAGCAGGTGTTGAGCATGCCCAGCAGGGCGGCTACGCCGCCCAGCGAAGCGCCGTAGCCGACGCTGGTGGGCACGGCGATGACCGGCGCGTTCACCAGCCCCCCGACAACTGTAGGCAACGCGCCCTCCATGCCGGCGCAGACGATGAGCACGCGCGCCGATTTAAGCGCGTCCTGCTGCGCGAGCAGGCGATGGATGCCGGCTACGCCGACGTCGGCGATGAGCTCGACGGTGTTGCCCATGAGCCGCGCGGTAATTGCGGCTTCTTCGGCGATGGGCAGGTCGCTGGTTCCGGCGCAGACCACGCCTACGGTCCCTTTGCCCGGCGCGGGGTCGGTCTGGCGCAGCGTGATGGCGCGGGCGGTTTCATGAAACTCGGCGCGGGGTTCGGCGGCAAGCACGGCTTCATAGGTTGTCCGCGTGGCGCGCGTGGCCAGCACGTTGCCGCCTGCCTGCGCCATGCGGGCGAAGATCAGCGCCACCTGCGCGGGAGTCTTGCTCTCGGCGAAGATGACTTCCGGCATGCCGGTGCGCAGTGCGCGGTGGTGGTCGAGCTTGGCAAAGCCGAGATCCTCAAAGGGCATGCCGCGCAGGCGGTCGAGCGCATCGGAGACGGCGGTGCGGCCTTCGCGGACTTCGGTCAACAGCCTTTCGAGCAGCAGGCGATCCATCAGTGAGCATCCTTTGCGGAGTTCGACCAGGCGCGCATCGCCTCCTGCATCACGCGCTTGAGCGGAACCGAGTGTTGGCGCGCCAGAGCGCGGCAGTCTTCGTATTCGGGCGCAGCATTGACGGCATCGCCGGCAGCATCGCCGGCCGTCCAGCGCGCGATTTTGATGCGCACCTTTCCCCACGGCGTTTCCACTTCGGCAAATTCGCGCGCCAGGGCCATCTTGTTCTCCGTCCGCCAGCGCAGGCCGATGGTCGTGGTTTCCCGCAGCAGCAGTTCGCGCAGCGCCGCGGCGCGCTCGGGGCTCGAGAGAACCGTGATCTGCACGCCAGTGCGGCCCTTCTTCATTTGCACGGCCATGCGGTAGACGTCCCATGCGCCGGCTTCGAGCAACAGCTCGCACACGTAGGCAAGCAGCTGCGGCGTGGAGTCGTCGACGACGGCTTCGGTCACTGCGATCGGCTCCGGCTGCGGCTCTTGAACCGGCGAAGATCCTTGAGCCTCTCCGACAAGCAGGCGCAGCAGGTTGGGCGTGCCGGGCGTGTCGCGGCCGCCGGCGCCGTAGCCGTGCGCCTGAACGCGCATGGGCGGCAGTGCGCCGTAGGCAACGTCGAGCGCGCGGAGCAGGGCTGCGCCGGTGGGCGTTACGCGCTCCATTGCGATTCCCGAAGAATAGACGGGCGCGTCGCCGAGCAAAGCCAGCGTGGCCGGCGCCGGAACCGGGAGCGTGCCGTGCGCGCACTGGACCGTGCCGCTGCCTACGTTCAGCGGCGAGGCCATCCAGCGGTCGACAGAGAGCGATTCGCAGCCGGCGGCGGCGCAGACGATGTCGACGATCGTGTCCACAGCGCCGACCTCGTGAAAGTGCACTTTCTCGACCGGGATAGAGTGCATGCGGGCTTCGGCTTCGCCGAGAAGCTGAAAGGCGCGGCTGGCGCGGGCCTTCACGCTCCCGGCGAGCGGCGCGGAGCGGATGATTCCGAGGATCGCTGACAGGGAGCGGTGCGGGGCGTGCCCATGGTCGTCTTCATGCGCGTGATGGTGATGGCCGTGCTCGTGGTCATGATCATGATGGTGATGATGGTGCGCGTGGCCGTGCTCATGAACGTGTCCGTGGGCTGCCTGCGCGCGAGCAGGGTCTTGCGCGGATTCGGGCGTGATTACGTCGACCCTGGTTCCGGCGATTCCGCCGCGCAGCACTTTGCGCATCTCGATGCGCGCGCCTACGTTGAGCGCTGCGGTTGTCTCCTCCAGAAGCGAGAAAGAAACGCCCGCATCGACCAGCGCGCCCAGCAGCATGTCGCCGCTGATGCCGGAAAAGCACTCCAGAAAGCCGATTCGCATCGCGTTTCGATTCTAAAGGAGGCAGCGGGGTGCGCGGGGACGTGCTATCCCGGTTTGATTGGCCAGGCGGCTCGGAGTGCGCTACGCGCTGCGGCGGGTGAGGAGTTCGGCGGGCAGCAGCTCGTTGAGCGAGCCGGAGCGGAAGCCGGCGGTGTCGAGCGTTACGAATCGGAAGCCGGCTTTCTTTAATTCGGCGGCGATGGCGTCGAGCATATCCATCGAAAGCGCGCGGTGCAGCTCGGAGCGGGCGATTTCCACGCGGGCCAGTTCGCCGTGGTGGCGGACGCGGAACTCGCGGAAGCCCAGGCGGCGCAGGCTCTCTTCGCCGCGCTCAATTTGTTCCAGGACTTCGCGCGTCACGGCGCGGCCGTACTCTACGCGCGACGAGAGACAAGGCGCGGCGGGGCGGTCCCAGAGCGGGTAGCCGGCGGCGCGGGCCAGAGCGCGGATTTCGAGCTTGGTCATTCCTGCCTCGGCCAGAGGAGCGACGACGGCGTGCTGCTCGGCGGCGCGCTGGCCGGGGCGGTAATCGCCGCGATCGTCGGAGTTCATTCCGTAGGCAATGTGCCGGTAGCCGAGTCTGGCGCGCAGGGCTTCCATGACAGTGAAGAGCTCGTCCTTGCAGTGGAAGCAGCGGTTACCGTCATTGCGGGCGTACTCCGGGCGGTCGAGCTCGCCGGTCGAAATGATTTCGAGCGGCAAGGCGAGCGAGCGGGCGAAGCCGACAGCGTGGTCGCGATCGCGGCGGGCGAGCGAGGGCGAGTCGGCGAGAACGGCGAGCATGCGCGCGCCGAGAATGCGGTGTGCAGTGGCGGCGAGAAATGCCGAGTCGACGCCGCCGGAGTAGGCGACCATGACGCTGCCGAGTTCGGCGAGGCGCTGCTCGAGCGCGCGCAGCTTGTGCTGTGCGCCGGAAAGCGCGTCGTTATGCTCGGGCATATTCATGGCGGCCGCCATGGGGCGATTATACCTTTGCGCGCATTTTTTCCTGCCACGCGCGGGCGGCCCTGCGCAATCAGCAGCGCGTGAAAGGCAATATGCCCGGCTGACAGCGCGCTCACTGACAGTTCGCCGAAAAGCACAGATTCCTGCTGAAGAATGGCAATACGTGGTTCTGAAAGCGATCGGCCACCGCGCTGGTGTGGGTTCCGTGGTAGATCTCGAAGCTGTTTGCGATTCCGTAGTTGTCGAGAATGTCATGCAGCTTCCCGGTGTCGAAACGCAGCGGGTCCTGGTCGCCGACATCGATGCCGATGGCGCGGTACTGGCGGAGGTTATCGATGTACTGGTCGATGAAGGCGAGCGGCGCGTTGGCGGTCCATCTGGCGAGAACATCGGTCTGCGGGATGCCGTTTTTCGTAGGCAGGTCGAAGTACAGCGGGGGATTCTTCGGGTCGGGCGACCATGCGGCGGCGGTGGCAAGCTGCGCACGCGTGAAGAAAGGCAGGTTCGCTGCGCCGGCGGGAGATTTGAGGCCGGCAACTGTTTCTTCGAGCTTTTTCGCCGCGTCGGCAGCCTTTTGTGCGTCCACGCCCGGAGTCGGTCCGGCGGTGCGCGGCGACATGCAGCAGGGACTCATGATGTACAGGCTGCCGAAGACGTCAGGGTGCTTCATGCCGATGCGGGAGGCGCCGTAGCCGCCCATCGAGTGGCCAACCAGGCCGCGGCTGAGGCGGTTGGGAATCGTGCGGTAGTGAGCATCGATGTATCCGACCAGATCGTGCGCGATGAACCTCTCAAAATCGCCGGTGGTGACGGAGATCGAGTACATGGATCCGCCATAGGCGGTTTTTGAGTCGGGCAGGACGACGATCATTTCCTTCGCCCCCAGGGCGAAGGCGCCCTCGATCGTCTGGGGCACGTGAATCTCGTGAGTCCACTGCTCGGCGCCGATGGAGTAGCCATGCAGCGCGTAGACGACGGGATAGCGGCGGTGCTTGTCCTTGTTGTAGCCGGGCGGCAGGAAGACGATCACGTCGCGATCGGCAGATTCGCCTTCCAGATTGCCCTCGAGAGAGACGCTGTGCACCCGGATGTGCTCGGCAGAGACAGGTTTTGCGCCCGGGATGACCGGAGGCGCTTCGGTCTGGACCTGAGCGAAAAGCGGTGAAGCCGGGAAAGCAGCCAGGCAGGCAACCACAGCAATGGCAGATGGCCTTTTCATCAATCCTTCCTCGCAGACACACAACTATACAGAAAACGGCGAGCACGGACCAGAGAGAAAAATCGGTTTAATTAAGCACAAATGGCGCAAGAAGGCGCTAGACAGCAACCGATGAGCGACGGCAGGCGCGGGCCTCGGCCAGCAGCCCGCGGACTTCTTCGTCGGTGGTGGGGCGGAAGTCGCGGTAGAACTGGCCGACGGCTCCGAATATACCCGGCGTGGCCAGGCAGAGAACCCGGTCGGCTTCTTTTTCGAGCTCGTGGCAGGCGCTGGCGGCGGCGACCGGAATGGCGACGATGACCTGTTTTGCCTTGGGACGGACAGCGCGGACGGCGGCTTTCATGGTGGCGCCCGTGGCCAGGCCGTCATCGACCAGGATGACGGTGCGGCCCTCGATGGGCAGAGCGGGGGCGTTGCCGCGATAGGTGCGCTCAAGCTCGGCGATCTCGGCAAGGGCGCGCTGTTCCATTGCGCGAAGGCGCTCTTCGGAGATTTGAAAGTCTTCGACGAATCCGGGGTTGAGCGCGACGATGCCGGAGCCGGCGACGGCGCCGATGGCCAGTTCGCACTGGCCGGGCGCGCCGAGCTTGCGCACGGCCAGGATATCGAGGGGCAGGCTGAGCGTCCGCGCCACCTCGCGCGCTATGGGCACACCGCCGCGCGGCAGGGCGAGGAGCACCGCATCCTCAAGGAAAGGCGCCGTGGCGACAAGAGCCGCCAGCTCCCGGCCTGCGTGTTGGCGATCTTCGAACAGCATCGCGCCAACATCATTCTAGGGCGTTTTGGCGCGTGAAGATATGACCGCAGAAAAGCCGGAAAACCGGCCTTTGGTGGGATGGAATTGATTTCGAATTCCCGGAGCCCGGTGCGCATTTTTTCCGATGCGCAGCCGGCGCAGGCTGCCGCAAACCGGCGCGCCGCCGCGCCCGGCTCTGCGGCGCAAAGCGGCGGCAGGATCGGGCGCGGAGAGCGGATCAGCCCTCGACGTACTCCCAGAAGGAATCGGCCAGATCGGCTCCGAGTTCGACGGCCATGCGCCGCGCCGCCCTTTCCACCTCTTCCACCAGTCCGTGCAGGTAGTCGCGCGAGCGCGAAATGGCGACCACGCCGAGCGTTGCCGACTGCCAGGTAACGGCCTCGTCCATCTCCGCCACCGACACATTGAAGCTCTGGCGCAGCTGGTCCTTCATGGAGCGCACCACCTGCCGCCGGTCCTTGAGCGACTGGGCGTGTTCAATGCGAACTTCCAGGGTGAGTTGCGCGACGGGCATCGCTCGCAGTGTAAGACGGAAGCGGTGATTCGGCGAGCAATTTTTCGAGGGGCGCCCGCCAGCCTCAGTAGGCCCACCACGGAGCGGCCGGAGCGCCGCTGGGAACGGCCCTGGTGTCGATAGCGTTATAGACGTTCACGCCGAAGAAAAACGGCAGTCCCCAGTCGAAGCCCACGCCGCTGGGATTGGTTCCGGCCAGTCCGCTGATTGCAGCATCGGACGATGTGCCGGAACTGGTAAAGATGTCCTCCGCATTGGCCACGCTGAAGCTGGTGTTTTTCGATGCGCCGTTCTGTCCCTGGTTGGTGGCCGAGAGCGCCTCGGTGGCCGCCGGGCAGTAGAAGGAGGACAGATCGCCGGCAGGCGTACTCGATGGGCACTGCGGGAGTTTCGGAATATTGGGAAAGAACAGGCCGTTCGATCCGCTGTCGATAAAGCTGCCCGGGCCGGAGCAATTGCCGGAATTGGTGATGCCAAGCGACTGGCCATCGAGAACGGTGGTGAAGTCATTGCAGACGAGCGTAAAGATCGTTGCGCCGGAAGCCAGCTGGTTGTTCGATTCCGTGCCGATGCCGAAGATGAGCGAGCCCGATACGGAGCGGGCCGTTCCGGACACGGCCGGAAGCTCGACGATAACTCCGTTATTATCCTTCGGCAGCAGCGCAACGGGATTGGCGATCTGGCTGGCGACGCTGACGAACGCCGGATTGCAGGCGCCGCCCGAGCATGTGTAGTAAGCGGAGGACGGCGGAGTGGTGAGGCCGGACGAAGGGTCGCATGCGCTCCTGCCCGCATAAAAGCAGTCTGTTGGTTCCAGACCCACGCCCAGGATGCCATTGGCGCCAAGGAGCGCGGCCGTATTGAGGTTGGTCGTGCTCCCGTTCGAGCAGCTTGCCGGGACGCCGGCGCTGCTGCTGCTGATCACCTGAATCGGCGCCTTCGCCGCCGTCTCACTGCCCATCGTCACATCCGCCTGCTGGACAGGACCCCACATGAAGGAGCCATCCACAAAGGAAACGCAGTTGTAGGCGGCCGAACCGTTCGCCGCATTGACTGCGGGCAGATTGAGCGCCGACACCTCCGACTGAAAGACGCGCAGGCCCGTCGAGCCGGTATCCACCAGAAGATGGTCGATGGTGACGCAATTGCTGGAGCTGCCGGGCGCGCAGACGGTCGCGCTGGCGAAGGCTGCATTCTCATAAATCGACCCGTTGGCCTGATTGGCTGCCGGGCCGCCATCGACTGCGATCGAAAGTACGTTACTGCCGGCGGCGCCGCCGCTCGAACCGGTGCTTAGGCTGCTGCTGCTCTTGCCGCCGCCGCAGCCTGCGGCAAAGCCGGCGACAATGACCAGAGCAAGAACACACACACTGCGCACGGCGATCTCCTGGCTACCGGATTGCATCGGCGCTGACGCCCTGCGGCATTATGCCCGGCAGATATGCCCGGCCAAAGTAATTCCGCACCTGGCCGCCGGTCTGCACAACCAGATCCGGCCGCTGAATATTGAGAGGATGGCGTCCGTAGCGGTGCGGCTGCGCCTGCAAAGCCGCTGAATATTCCGCGAAGTAACTCCCAAGGATCTGCTGCATCTGGGGCATAAACTGGCCGCGCCAGGTGACGGCGAAGACCCTGCCGGCGGCCGAAACGTACTCGCTTACGATTGTTCCCTCCGGCGACTGTATTTCATGGATGCTGTAATTGCCGGATGGCTGAGCGATGCGCACGCTGGCCGCCATGCGGGCGCGGTCCGACTCAACGGAAGCAACGTCTCCGCCCAGCGAGGCAAAGGCGGGCAGGGCCGACGCCGCCATAGCAACAGCCGCAATGCGCCGCAATCGCCGGATGGTCAGAAATGAGGCAGGAAAATGCACACAGCCTCCATACACCATTGGACGGCCGGGAGCGCAGTTGGTTGCCTGTTCTTGCCGGGCCACGGTTATGACGCTTCGACCGGAGGCTGCGATGAAGCCCGATCGGCGATCAGGCTCAACTGCCGCTCGGAAGGGCCGGGCGTAACAGAGCTTACCAGGATCAGAGCCGCAACGGCGGCCAGGAGCGCGGGAAAGATGGCGTCCCGCCGGGCAAGGATCGCCGGAAACAGCCCCTTGACGCCCGGCAAATCCCATAGCAATGTCACGGCGGTTCCTGTACCAATCGCCGCCACTGCTCCCCAGGCTGTCGCGCGGCGGGAGTAGAACGCAGCCAGCACCACCGGCGTAAGCGCCGCCGAATAGATTGTGTAAGCATAGAGCATCTTCTCCAGAATGCTCTCTGCGTAGACGGCCTGATAGAGCGCCCAGCAGCCGAGCAGTACTACGGCCAGGCGGGAGACGGTCAGAACGCGCTTGTTCGAAGCGCCCGGCGCCAGATAGCGGATGAATATGTCATTGACAAGATTGGTAGCCGGCGAGAAGAGATAGTTCGAAGCGGTGGAGATGACCTTCGCAAAGACGGCGCCAAGCAGCAGCGCGCCCATCAGCGCGGGCAGTCCGTGCCGTGCGGCGTAGGGAATGATCTCGCGCGGGTGCAGCGCAACTTCGCCCGCCGGGTAAAGCGCGCGGCCGAAGACGGCGATAGCCACAATGAGCGTCTCCAGCAGCAAAGTTCCCAGAGTCCAGCCCACCACGGAGATGCGCGCGTCGCGCTCGGATCGCGCCGAGAAAAACTTCTGGTACATCACCTGGTTGCCGAGCATGAGCAGCAGCGTGGGAACGAAAAACTCGAGTGCGCGAACTACGCCCATGCCGGTCGACTGCTCGACTCCGCCGGGTCCGACGCGATAGTTGCCCAGCGCCTGGAAATACGCGGGCGGCAGCGCGGCATGCAGTCCCTTCCAGCCGCCGGCGGCGGCCAGCAGCATCGGCGCAGCAGCGATGCAGATGACGGTGACCGTCGCGCCGATCACCACGTCCATGTAGGCAACCGACGACATCCCGGCCATGGCCGTGGTGACAATCACAAACGCAGCGACGATAAAAGTGCCGAGATTCGAACTGACGGCATCCGGAAAGATCAGGTGCAGCACGTCGCCGCCGCCCCGAAACTGGTAACTGGCGATGGCCGTAAAAGCAAACAGAATGGCGATGGTGCCGAGCACGCGCGCTGCCTGGTTGTAGCGCGTTTCGAGCAGGTCAGGCAGCGTGAACTGCGCAAACCTGCGCGCGCGCGGCGCAATAAAGTAAATGAGCGCCAGGCCCAGCCATCCGCCTGCCGGCTGCCACAGAGCCGCAAAGCCATTGCGATACGCATTCTCCGCCCCGGCAAACAGCGACCCTGCTCCGATCCACGAGGTGAGCAGCGTAAGCACCAGCACAGCGGCCGAAAGCGACCGGCCGGCGACCAGGTAATCCGCCTTTGTCTTCACCCGGATCGTCTGGTGCACGGCTACGCCCAGCAAAACGGCAACGATGATGGCCAGAACGGCGATGTAGAGCTGGGGCATGGATAGCTGTCCTCTGGCGTCAGCCCGTCGCAGCCGCCGCGGTTGCGGCACAGCAGTGCAAGGATGCTCCTCCGCAGTGTATCGGATATTGCGCCGATGGCAACCGGAGAGGAAAAACCGAGGCCGGGCTCTGCTTTGCATTGCGGTTTTTCTTGAGGAAAAAGTTTCGGGGTTGAGGGCTGCGGCTCACGCAGAGTAGACTATTGCCATCACGCCGGCCTGTACGTCGTGGCGGCCGGATTATTTCCTTCACTCTCGCCTTCCCCCCAAAGCGAAGCAGTGTGTCTTGCTGAAAGGCCAGATCTATGTTGCGATGCTATTCTTGCGGCTCTTTCGATTTCCGCAGTTCGAGGCTTCGCCGCCAGGATCTCTCGCACCTGTTGATTCTGGAATTGCCGGTGCGTTGCCGCGTCTGCAGCAACCGCAGATACACAGGCGTGGCAAGTGCCTTGCGGGTAAAGAGGGCAGATAAAATCAGGCGCGCCCAAAAGAGGCGTGGCGCGGCAGACACAGGCAACCCCGGTTGATGGTTCTGCGCGGGCGGCGCGCACGGCCAGCGCAGAGCCCGCAGCGCGCCTCTAACGGGAGGCCGCGCCGGTTGCTTCATTCAGATAGATATCCACGTAATCCAGGTAATTCTGAGCATATTCGCGGATCAGTTCGCGGTCCTTGTCACCCAGTTCGCGGCGCATCTTCGCCGGCACGCCCGCCCACAATGTGCGCGGCGGCACGACCGTATGCTCGGGAACTACGGCGCCGGCCGCGATGATCGATCCCTCGCCGATGCGGCAGTTGTTCAGCACGCGCGCGCCGATGCCGATCAGCACCATGTCCTCGACCACGCAGCCGTGCACCGTCGCATTGTGGCCGATTGTGACCCAGTCGCCGACGACAACCGAATAGAGATTCCTCTGCCCGTGCAGCACCGCGCAGTCCTGCACGTTGGAGCAGCTGCCCACGCGGATGGAGTTGACGTCTCCGCGCAGCACCGCGTTCATCCACACGGAGGAGCGCTCGCCCAAGACCACGTCGCCCAGGATCTGTGCCGATTGATCGATATAGCAACTGGCCGGAATCTGAGGCATCTTCCCCTGGTAGCTGCGGATCATCGTTAAACCCTCCGGAATCAGTCTATCCGCGCCCGGGCAGCCGGCGGCGTTCAGGCTGGCCTGCGGCCGGGATTTTATCCGCTCAACTTCACCTGGCCCGATTTCGGGCCGAGGGGCCGTTACCATGAGTTTTTCCTGATTTCGGGCTTGATTTGGCCCCGGGAAAGTCCTAGACTATGCGGCAACCCTCGACTCCAGTATGATGGTAAGAGCCTTTTGGAGGCAGGTTTGGAGGTGGGAATTTTGGCCGAGGTTCGCGTTCAGGAAGGCGAGCCGCTCGAGAATGCGCTGCGCCGGTTTAAGCGCAAGGTTCAGCAGGAGGACATCATCAAGGAAGTCAAGCGTCACTCCTACTACCTTAAGCCCGGCGAGAAGCGCCGCGTCAAGGCTGCATTGGCGCGCAAGCGGAATCGCAAGAAAGCCCGCAAAGAACAAGAGTGATTGGTTTTGGAAAGAGCGTAAAAACTATAGGCAATTAAGCCGCCTTCGGGCCTACCTTGAAGTAAGTTGCGTGTCCGGTCAACTACACGCAGCTTTCAATTATCGACGAAATACCGCGCACTGCGCCGATCAGGCGGCAAACGCTTATCCAGAGCGGATGCCGCAAAGGAACCTGAAAAAGTCGGCGCAGGCAGCGGCTGCGCATGGAATATTCCGCGGTTATTCATAGAGCTCTCCGCGTTTGATATTTATTTTTCCCCGCCTGTGGGAACTAGAGTAGCGTGTGCCGCTCTTCGGAGCGGTCCGGGCCCAGAGTGAAACACCAACAAAAACAGGGAACCGAAACGGCTGGTCTACGATTTGCGCCGGTTTCGGTGCGAGTCCCTGTTTTGGGGAAGCCGGCCAAACATGGAATTCACCGATCGAGTGTTGAAATGCGTGGACTGCGGCGCCGAGTTCATCTTCACTGCCGGCGAGCAAGTGTTCTTTCATGACAAGCAGTTCAAAAACGACCCGAAGCACTGCAAGCAATGCAAGGCCAAGCGTGCGCGCGGGTCGCTGCGCGTGCGCCCGGAGACGCGAACAACCTGCTCGGAGTGCGGAGCGGAAACGACCGTGCCCTTCCGGCCCACTCAGGGCCGCCCCGTCCTCTGCCGCTCCTGCTTCCAGAAGCAGCAGAAAGCGGTCTCGGTGCCTGAGACTAGCGCAGCGCAGGACTGAAGAGCAGATCGCCGCGATTCGGCAAAGCATAGCCGGCCTGGCGTGCTAACGTTGCCATTTGCGCCCAATGCCGTTGACTGTGAAGCAGCGCATGGGCCGCCACCTTCCGCCGCGAGGGTGAGCGATGTTCCTCCGGTATCGAGTCCAGCTCAACCCGGTACGTCTCGTTCCAGCTCGGCTCCGGCGCAGCGAGCAAATCGCGGAAGATTCCGATTGCCCGGCGATGCAAATGGAAAAGCGCCTCAAGCGGCCCCATCGGCACATCCTCTTTATTCGTCACCGGCAATCCCGCCAGCCGCTGCGCCCAGCGCAGCTCAACGCCCCAGATGTGACGCACAAGGCCCTGCACGTTTTTCGCCCCGCCGATGTCGCAGGCAACGTCAAGCAGCGCCGGGTTGGCTTCCAGATGCGTCTTCCACGCGCCGGCCGCCTCGTCATTCCATGCCAGCAACTCTTCGAAGGTGATCCCTATACTCATGGCCCCGTCCCGGTTTGCCTGTTCGGTTTGCTTTTGCGCTCGCTTCCCTGGCGCGCTCAGGCCTGCTTCGGCTTCAGCGCGCGATGCGCGATATCCCTCCGGTAGTACATCCCCTCGAAGTTGATCTCTTCCAGCGCCTGGTAAGCGCGGCTTAAGGCCAGCGCCAGAGTTTCGGCCGCGGCCGAAACTCCGAGAACGCGGCCGCCGGCGGTCAGCAGCTGGCCGCCCACCAGCGCCGAGCCGGCATGGAAGATCTCCACGCCCGGCACCTGCGCCGCCGCCGCCAGTCCGTGAATCGGAAAGCCGCTCTTATAGCTGCCCGGATAGCCGGCCGAACTGGCCACTACGCACACGCTTGCGCCCGGCATCCAGCGCAGCTCCGAGCCGGCAAGCCGTCCATCGACGCACGCCTCCAGCGCTTCGACAAGATCGCTGTCGAGCCGCAGCAGAATCGCCTGCGTCTCCGGATCGCCGAAGCGGGCATTGAACTCCAGCACCTGCGGCCCGCGCGCCGTGATCATCAGCCCGCAGTAGAGCACGCCGGCAAAGGGCGTCTCTTCCGAAGCCATGCCGCGGATCGCAGGCTCGGCGATGTGGCGCAGTATCCACTCGCTCATCGCCGGCGTCAGCAGATCGTCGGTCGAGTAAGCGCCCATGCCGCCCGTGTTCAGGCCCGTGTCGCCTTCGCCGATGCGCTTGTGATCCTGCGCCGGCCTGAGCGGTACAACATGTTTGCCGTCGCTCAGGCAGAGAAAGCTGACCTCGTCGCCCTCAAGAAACTCCTCGATCACGATCTGCCGCTCCGCTTCGCCGAGCGTCGCTCCCGAGAACAACCCCTGCGCAGCCTTGAGAGCTTCGGCGCGCGTCTGGCAGATGAGCACGCCCTTGCCGGCGGCCAGTCCATCGGCCTTCACGACCACGGGCGCATGAAACATCTCAATCGCGGCTTCTACCTCGGCCGCACTGGAGCAAACCGCGTAGTTGCCCGTGGGAATGTTGTGCCGCTGCAGAAACCGCTTGGCGAATCCCTTGCTCGTCTCCAGCATGGCCGCCTGCCGTGTCGGCCCGAAAACGCGGAAGCCCCGCTGCTGCAGCGCGTCCACAACGCCGAGCGAAAGCGGCAGCTCAGGCCCGACGATGGTGAGGCCCGGCTTTTCGGATTCAGCCAGCCGGACCATGGCGTCCAGGCTCCTGAGATCGACCGGCACACACCGCGCCACCTGCGCGATTCCGCCGTTGCCCGGCGCGCACACTACCTCGCTCACGCGCGCGCTGCCCGCAACCGCCCACGCCAGCGCATGCTCTCTTCCGCCCGAGCCCAGAATCAGAACTTTCATGATCGCCTTTCCGAAGAGCTGCTCCAGAACAAAAAGAAATGCAAAAGAAAATGGTCGGCAATGCGGGCGGGGGAAGTCAAACGCCTGTGAAGCGCGCAGGCCGCAGCCCACACGTCCAATTATCTCTGAACGAAATAAGCAGAGCTTCAACCCGCGAGGGAATGCAGATTCAATCCGACCTGCCGGCGGACCAGGGCGCAGGCGCCGCCGCCCTATACTGGTCCGTGGTGCAGACCCGGATCAAACCCCACCTTGAGCAGCAAGCCAGGCTATTGCGCCGCCAGGAACAGCGCCGCGCCTATCGCCGCAACCAGGTCTTCGGCCTGCTGATTGCCGCCGGCGCGATCCTCGCATGGCGTCTCTTCCACACCAATCCGAGGTGGATCTTCCCGCCCGGCTGGTGGCGCCCATGACGACAGCGTCGAGCAGCCATCGGGACGAGGGTTTCGTTCGGATCGAAGGCTCGGAATCCGCAACATTGCCTCTTGCCGTAATTCTTCTCGGCCCAACAGGCAGCGGCAAAACAGCGCTCTCGCTCCATCTGGCCGAGCGCTTCCACGGCGAGATCGTGAGCTGCGATTCGGTAGCCGTCTACCGCGGCATGGAGCTGGGCACAGCCAAGCCCACGCCCGAAGAACGCGCGCGCGTTCCGCATCATCTTATCGATGTGACCACGCCCGACCACCCCTTCACCGCCGGCGAGTACAGCCGCCAGGCCCGCGACGCACTGCGCGCAATCGCCCGACGCGGCCATCTGCCCATCGTTACCGGAGGAACGGGCCTTTATCTGCGCGCGCTTACCGAAGGTCTGTTCGCCGGACCCGCGCGGCACGAGCCGTTGCGGGATCGGCTCAGATCCAAAGCGCAAAAGCGCGGCAGCGCCTGGCTGCATCGTTTGCTCAGGCGTCTCGATCCCGCATCGGCCGCCCGCATCCACGCCAACGACGCGCCCAAGCTCATCCGCGCCATCGAGGTGTGCCTGGCTGCGCGGAAGCCGATGTCCCAGGTCCTCGCCCGCGATCCGCTCACCGGCTTCCGCCTGCTGCGCATCGGCCTCAACCCGCCGCGCGCGGCGCTCTATGAACGCCTCAACCGCCGGTGCGCGGAGATGTTCGCCGCCGGCCTGGTCGAAGAAGCGCGCGCGCTGCTTGCGCAATACGGTCCGGTCAAGGCGCTCGATTCTCTGGGCTACAGGCAGGCCATTTCGGTGATTCGCTGCGAAGCCGATCTGCCGCAGGCAATAGCCGCCGCGCAGCAGGGTCACCGCAACTACGCCAAACGCCAGTTGACCTGGTTCCGTCGCGAGCCGGAGGTCGCATGGATCGGCGCTTTCGGCGATGAGGAAGCAACGCTGCATGCAGCAATCCGCCTGATCGAAGGCCGCGCAAATAAAAGGATCGGCGCCGCCATTTAAACTAGCCGTTGGAGCGCGTTCTTTGCGCCTTCCGGAACGGAGCAGTCTCTTGCCAGCGACGAATGCAGAAACCATCTATGACGTGGCGGTGCTCGGCGGCGGCCCGGCCGGCTACACGGCGGCCATCCGCGGCGCGGAGTACGGGCTGAAAGTCGCCCTCATCGACGCCAGCCCGAAGCTCGGCGGCGCCTGCCTGCACGTAGGCTGCATTCCCACCAAGGCGCTGCTGTTCAACGCCGAGATCTGGGATCATATGAAGCACGCGGCGGAGCTCGGCATCAGGATCGGTGAAGGCGGCGCCGGCGCACCGCAGCTCGACTGGCAGGCCGTGCAGAACCGCAAGAACGGCATCGTCGCAAAGCACGTCAGGGGCCTCGAGTTCCTGATGAAGAAGCACAAGGTCACGGTTGTCACCGGTTTTGGCAGGCTGACGGGACCGGCAAAAGAAGGCGTGCACACGCTCGATGTCGACACGAACGGCGCAAAGAGTCAGATCAGAGCGAAGAACATCCTGCTGGCCACGGGGTCCGAGGCAAAGCTACTGCCCGGCCTCAAGGCCGACGACCGCATTCTTACCAACATCGAAATCCTCGCCCTGCCCGCTGCGCTCAAATCGCTTATCGTCATCGGCGCGGGCGCGGTAGGGGTGGAGTTCGCGTCTATTTTCCGCAGCTTCGATGCCGAGGTCACGATTCTCGAATTTTTGCCCCGTATCGTTCCGGCAGAGGACGAGGAAGTCTCCAGAGAGCTGACGCGCGTCTTCAAAAAGCGCGGCATCGACGTCAATACCGGCGCGAAGGTGGAAAAGGTAGAGCGCACCAAAGACGGCGTAAAGGTCAGCTATACCGACGCGAACGGCAACGCGCAGGTCAGGGAAGCCGAAAAAGTGCTTGTCGCCATTGGCCGCGCACCCAATACGGCGGGCATCGGCCTGGAAAAAACCCGCGTCGAGCTCGATCGCGGCTTTGTGAAAACCAACGACGCGCAGCAAACCGCCGAGCCCGGAATCTACGCCATCGGCGATATTGTTGCCGGCTTGCCGCTGCTGGCGCACGCAGGCTCGATGGCGGGCATGATCGCCATGGCAAAGATCGCCGGCAAACCCTACCGGCCGCTGCGCCGCGACCGCATCCCGGCCTGCACCTACACTGAGCCGCAGATCGGCTCGGTGGGCCTGACCGAAGCGCAGGCCCGCGAAAAAGGCTACGAAGTAAAGATCGGCAAATTTCCCTTCGCCGGCAACTCCAAAGCCACAATCGTCGGCAGCCACGAGGGCTTCGTGAAGATTGTGTCAGACGCAAAGTACGGAGAAATTCTCGGCGTTCACATCATCGGCCAGCAGGCCACGGAAATCATCGCCGAAGCCGTCACCGCGCTCCAGCTGGAAGCAACCGTCGAGGAGATGATGTTTACCGTACGCGCCCATCCCACGCTGAGCGAATCGCTGCTCGACGCCTACGGCGCCGTAGAGGGAATGGCCATCAACGCGTAGGCAAGATCGCCAGACGGAAGCGGCGGGAGCGGCTCGGCGCATTACAGCGCGGCAAGCGCCTGCTGCTGATTCGGGAACAACTCGGCGTATTTGGTGATGCCCACCATGGTGAATACCTTGGCGAAATGCGCCGAAAGGCCGAAGGCGTACACCTTCTGTCCTGCGTTCGCGGCCTCGATCAGCAATTGGATCACCAGCGCGATGCCGCTCGAGTTGATGTAGTCCACCTTGGTGAAATCGAGCAGGATGAGCCTGGCGCTCGATTTGGGCAGAGACTGATAGGCGCCGAGAACGGCGTCCTTCGACGTGCTGGCGATGTCGCCCTCGAATCGCAGGACCGTGACCGGATGGCCGGCGGGAGACACGAGCTGGTCGACGCGCGATTTGGTCCCGGTTTGCACTGCCTGATTGCCTCCGCTTGCCGTTGAAATTACTTTAAATGTTCTCGCGCTCGGAATTATGCAGCGACGAGTCCCTGTCCTTACGCGGTGTACCGGTCTTTTACTCGGAATCCTTGTCCAGCCGGATCACCAGCCTTACATAGCTTGCCCGCCCGTCTGCGCCGGCCACCCACTCCGCTTCGTCCACCAGCGCCTGGATCAGAAACATGCCCATGCCGCGAGGATTCTCCTGGCCGTGCATTTTGCGGTCGATATCGGGTTTCGCCGGTCTGCTGCGGATGCCTGCGCCATCGTCTATCACCTTCACTTCCAGCTCATCGATGCCGGCCGACAGCACCACGCCCACCGAAAGCGTTTCGTTGAGCCGGTTTCCATGCTCGATGGCGTTGATGCAGGCCTCGGCGACAGCCGTCTTGAGATCTTCGACCCGGTCTTCGCGGAAGCCCATCAGCCTGGCTACGGCTGCGGCCGTGCTCATAGCCACCTTCTCGTAGCCGATCCGGGAAGGCAAGCGGACCTCGACCGTCGTGGTTCTGGTATCGTTCATGCCGGCGTCTCCGGCGGCGAACAGCGGCAAAGAGCCAGGGCAGTCATGTCGTCCCCTTGCGGCCCATCCGCAGAGAAACCCGCAACGGCGGCCCACAACGCTTCGAGAATACCATCGGCTTTTCCCGACTGGCACGTACAAAATTCATTCAACAGCCTTTCGGCGCCAAACTCTTCATTGCCACGAAAGGCTTCCGTCAGCCCGTCGGTATAAAACAGCAGCCGCGAGCCGGGCGCGAATGCGGCGCGCTCGGCTGCATATTCCATTCCCGGCAGCAGCCCCAGCGGCGTGCCGGCCGCCTCAAACTGCCGCGGCGCCGCTCCGGGCGCGAGCAGAAATCCGGGATTGTGCCCTGCATTGACGACTTCGATCTCGCCCAGACGCGGATCGAGCCGAAGAAAAATCGCCGTCACATACCGCCGCCGCGCCTCTTCGCCCTCCGTCCAGTGATGCTGGTTCATCCGCGCCGCCAGCTCGTCCAGCGGAGGCCGCGTGGCGGCCATGCCGCGAAACGCCGCGCGAAAGCTCATCGAAATAATGGCCGAAGGCAGCCCTTTGCCGGCCACATCGGCCACAGCCATCAGCAGGCTGCCGTCCGGCTGCTCCACAATGTCGAGGTAGTCGCCTCCGACCTCGTAACAGGCGACGGAGCGGAAAGCCAGGGAGTATCCGGGAATCTGCGGCAGGCTCTGCGGCAGCAGCGAACGCTGAATCTTGCGCGCCGCCTCCAGATCCTGCTGCAGCCGCGCAAACTCCACATTGCGCTTGTGGTTGCGCGCGTTTTCAAGCGCCACGGCGGCCTGCAGCGCCAGCCCTTCGAGGAAATCCGATTCATAGAGGGTAAGATCGCGTCCGCCCGGCGGAGCGACCACCAGCTCGGCCATGCGCTGTCCGCTGCGATCCTCGAGTGGAAAAGCCTTCAGCGCCGCGCCGCTTGTAAAAACATCGCCGTAGCTCAGCCCCGCTTCCGGAAAGGCAGCGCCGGACATCTCCAGCTCGCGCACACAGATGCGCAGCACCTGCTCCAGCACGTCGCTTTCATGGATGGTCGAATGCACCAGGCGCGATGCTTCGAGCAGCGCCTGCAGGCGGGCTACCTGCTGTTGCAGATCGATGGTGTCGCTATTGCCGAGCAACGGCCCTCCCGCCGCCATAATCGATTGCTCCTGTGGAATTTCACTCTACCACGCATGAGGCCGATGCGCCGCTGCCGTTCGTAACGAGATCGCCGCTGTATCTCCCATGCGAAAAAGCAGCGCGGGCCCTGAGGCCCGCGCTGCTGGTGTTCCGAAAAGCCGCTCTCTGGTTGCCGGCGCAATTTTTTCATTGGCCCGGCCGGCTCTTCAATTCAATCTGCGTAAGCCTCTTCCTCTACTCGGGTCTTTTTTTTCTCGAGGAGCCGGGCAGGATAATACGCGTTGCGCGTGTACTGCCGCACCATGCGGTCGGTATTGAAGTACGAGCCGTTATAAGCGATTGTTGTGCGCATCAGCCGCGCCCACTTCTCGGGCGAATCGCGGTAAAGCGGCACAACGGCTGTTTCCAGCTTGCGGTAAAGCGACTCGGCCTCCTCGGCATCGTTGGCCCCGTCCTCAATCGCCCATCCCGTTACGCCTTCGATGCACCCTTCGATCCACCAGCCGTCCAGAATCGACAGGCTCGGAACGCCGTTCAGCGCAGCCTTCATGCCGCTGGTGCCGGAGGCCTCGTAAGGCCGGCGCGGGGTGTTCACCCATACATCCACGCCGGAGGTGAGCATCGCGCCCAGATCCCAGGCATAGTTCTCGAGGTAAACGATTCGCAGCATGTCGTTTGAAATCCGGCTGGCATTGTCCACCACGCGGCGAATCAGCGCCTTGCCCGGCTCATCCTGCGGATGCGCCTTGCCGGCGTACAGGATCTGCAGTCCGCCGGCGGCTGCGGCAATCTCTTTGAGCCGCTCGGTATCGGTGAACATCAGGTCCGCGCGCTTGTAGGTGGCCGCGCGGCGCGCAAACCCCAGCGTCAGCACCTTCGGATTCAGCACCAGCCCGGTGCGGGAAGCGACCTCGGCCAGCAGCTCTTCCTTGGCCCGCGCATGCGCGGCCAGAATTTTATTCTCAGGCAGGTCGATGAGATTGCGCAGATAAAGATTGTCGCGGCGCCATGCGGGCACCTGCTCGTCAAACAACTGCTGAATCGGCTCGCATGTCCAGGTTGGCGCGTGCACGCCGTTGGTGATCGAGTCGATCGGAAAGTCCGGAAACATGCTGCGCGAAACCCGCCCGTGCTGCAGCGCCACGCCGTTACAGTAGCGCGAGAAGCGCAGCGCGAGCAGGGTCATGTTCAACAGGCCGTCGCGGAAACATCCCAGCCGCTCGAGCCGGGAGGTGCGCTCGCCGCCCAGAATGCGGATCGACTGCTCGGTCGAAAAGCGGTCATGCCCGGCCGGCACCGGCGTATGCGTCGTAAACACGCACCTGCGGCGCACCTGCTCGATGTCGTATTCGGTGGCGGCGTTCAGCGGGCCGCCGCCGAGCTGGCTTTCAAGCAGCGCCAGCGTCAGCAGGGCCGCGTGGCCCTCGTTCATGTGGTAAACATTCACCTGCAGCCCCAGCGCATGAGCCATGCGCACGCCGCCCATACCGAGAACGATCTCCTGCTGCAGCCGGTAATTCGTGTCGCCGCCGTACAGATGGTCGGTAAGCCCGCGATCCCAGCCGGAGTTCTGCTCAAGATCGGTATCCAGCAGGTAAATCGGCACAATGTGCCCGAAACGGCCCTGCAGGTCATAGCGCCAGGCGCGAACCGTTACCACCCGGTCTTCAATCGACACGGTGACGCGCGCGGGCTCCTCGGTGCAGAAATCCGCCGGGTTCCAGGGCTGAATCTCTTCGGTCTGTACGCCGCTTAAATCAAGATGCTGCTGAAAATACCCCTTGCGGTGCAGAAGCGTAAAAGCGACCGCTGGAACGCCCAGATCCGCGGCCGAGCGCAGCGTGTCGCCGGCGAGCATCCCCAGCCCGCCCGAGTAGGTTGGCATCGCGGGATGGATGGCGATCTCCATCGAGAAATACGCGACTTGCCCGGAGACGGGGAATGATTCGTAGGAAATCGGCTTGACTGACTGTTCCATATACCTTCTGGTTTCCGGCAACTGCCACCCGCGGAGCGGCCGGCGCAAAAACGCCGGCTGCAGCATGCGGCTGCCTGAGGCCTGACCGGAGGAAAACTCTCAGATTAGCCTCAAGTTTAGCAAGGAAATCTTCTCCTCGACCGCATTCTACCCCGCAGGAAGGCAGTCTTTTATTGGGATGCAAAAATCCTGAATCATGCATCGCAGCGGGCGGAAAACGGCGCAGCCCGTTGTTTTGCTCCCAACTGCCGTTCAGTCAATCCGATGCGCCCCGCCCGATGCGTGGCAGATGTGAATCTGCGGCGCGATTCCGAACCGGGCCGCATAGCGCCGTCCCAGCTCCTGTGCAAAAGCCTGCGCATCGCTCTGCTCCACCAGGTTCACCGTGCACCCTCCGAAGCCGCCTCCGGTCAGCCGGGCCCCGATCAGCCCCGGCAGATCCTGCGCCAGTTCCACCATGGCATCGGCCTCCACGCAGCTTCCTTCAAAGTCCTGGCTGTAGCTGCGATGCGCCTCGGCCATCAGACGGCCCAGCTCCTTCATGTCGCCGCGCAGCAGCGCCTCGCAGGCCGCCACGGTGCGCAGGTTTTCGCTGATCACGTGCCGGGCGCGCAGCAGCGACTTCGGCGCCATCTCGTGGCCCCATTTGTCCAGGTCTTCAAGCGTGGCATCGCGCAGAAACGGCACATTCCCGCGATGGCTGTTGATCACCGCGCAGGCGGCTTCCGATTCCCGCCGACGGGTCGGATAATCGCCGCCGATGTTTGAGTGCTTCACCATGGTGTTGGCAATCACCAGCGCTACGTGATCGGGAATCGGCGCAAGCCTGAAGCTGAGGTCGCGGCAATCGAGCAGCAGCGCATGGTTCTCCTTGCCGTTGACCGAGATGAACTGGTCCATAATGCCGCAGCTTGTGCCCACGAACTCGTTCTCCGCGCGCTGGCACAGCCGCGCCAGCTGGGGTCCCGGATAGCCTGCGCCCGCCAGCGAAAGCACCGCCAGCGCCGTCGCCACTTCGATGGCAGCCGAGCTCGACAGGCCCGATCCCAGCGGCACATCGCCCCAGATCGTCAGGCTGAAGCCGGGAATCCTGTGGCCCTCGCCCGCGAGAATCGAGACCACGCCCAGCGGATAATCGCTCCAGTGGCCCGTGCCCTTCTTCGGCAGCGCCGAAGCGTCAAAGCTCTTCTCCTCGCCGTAATTTTCCGAGTAGATGGCGATTTTGCCATCCGAGCGCGGCGAAATTGCGGCCAGCGTGGCGAAGTTGATCGCCGCCGGCATCACAAAGCCTTCGGCATAGTCCGTATGCTCGCCGATCAGGTTCACGCGGCCCGGGGCCACGAACATTTGGGGTTCGGCCGCAAAGCGGCCGCGATGCAGGTTGCGCAGTTTTGCAGGATCGTGCATTGGGAAAAAGATTCCTTTCGACGGTTAAGCAAGCCGGATGAGCAGGCAGATTGGCGCCGGGCAAACCTGCACGGCAACTACCTGAGAACGTTTACAGCCGAAAAAGAATTTGTACTCCTTAAGAGGCAGGGTTGCCAACTGCTTCGTCGCAGGCCTGCGCAAGGCGGCTCCAGATTTCGGGCAGCCAGGCCTGGTGCTCGGGCTTCATCAGCACCGAACGCAGGCACCTGATCACTCCACACTTTTCCGCATCGCGGTCCGGGCCGTCAAACCAGAATCCCGGCAAATGGACAAGCGCCAGGTGCAGGCTCCGCGCGGCGCAGGCGTCGAAGAGCTTTTGTGCGGCCACAGAGGCCTTCTGAACGTCCGCCGCACGCAGCGCCCAGACGACGATGTCCAGCTCCGGCCCTCCGCTGGCCAGCGCCGCAAAGCGGCCGTCGGCGCGCAATCGGCGGTCGAGTTCGAGGGCCGCGGCCCGGCCCTGCGCCAGGCCGCGCGCAAACTCGCCGCCGGGAACAAGCGGCAACAGCCGCTGCGTGGCCCAGAGCGCCACAGCAGCCGCACCAGCCCGCGAGCACTCCAGGCTGATTTCGCCCAGGTGCAGTTCCTTCGAAGTGAAATACGTGTAGGGCGAATCGTGACGGTAGAATCGTCCCACGCCAGGATCGCGAAACAGCACGCAGCCGCAGCCGTAGGGCTGCAGTCCATGCTTGTGCGGATCGATCACAATCGAGTCGGCCTGCCCAATCGCCGCATAGGCGCGCCGCGCCGGTTCATCGAGCGCCTCGGGGATCAGAACGAAATACCCGCCGTAAGCCGCATCCACATGCACCCGGAACCCATACCGCTCGCGCAGCGCCAGAATCCGGTCCAGCGGATCCACGGCTCCGAGGGCCGTCGTTCCCAGCGTGACCACCACCGTGCCCACGTTTCCTTTGCGCAGTTCGCATTCAAGCGCGTTCAGGTCCATCCGCCCGCGGCTATCGGCCGCAATCTCCCCGTACTCCAGCTTGAGCACGCCGGAGATGCGCCGGTGCGTGTAGTGCGCCTGCTCCGAGCCGAGAATTCTTGTATTGCCCCGCTTGCCCTGAGCCACCTGCCCTGCAATCCACAGCGCCTCGAGATTTGCCAGCGTCCCGCTCGAAGTCAGATGTCCCAGAAACTCCTTCCAGCCAAAGATGCCGGCGATCTCGCCGACCGCCTCGGTTTCCATCTCTGAACTGGCCCGGCCGCCATCGCGTGCATGGTTGTTGGGGTTGATCCTCATCGCCAGCGCATAGGCGGCGCGGGCCACCGGGTGGGGCGGCTTGAGCATCTGGCCGGCGTAGAGAGGATGGAAATAGGGAAAGTTGTCGCCAAGCCGGTGGGCCGTCTCTGCCAGAACACGCTCGGCGGCTTCCAGGTTGAATTCCCGGTCCGTATTTCGATCCGGCGAAAACCCGGGCAAGGCCGAAAACTCCGCCCGCAGCAGGCCGTCGGCGCGGCTCAAAAGCGAAAGAACCGGGTCCTGAGGCATGGGAAAAACCACGCGCCTGAAGAGATAATTCTTCTTAAGTCAATGAAAATGGGCCGCTTATTCTATAAAAATGCCGCCCCGGGATAAGGCAAAACTTTCCTCTGGTTATTTTAGACGCAAATGGTAGAATAGTGTCAGCGTTAGAACCGAACCGGGCGTGAGCAGTACTCGCCCAACCAAGCAAGATTCTGCCAGTGGTCGCTCCGATTCC
Organism: Occallatibacter sp.; assembly: GCA_035294185.1. Lineage (GTDB taxonomy): Bacteria > Acidobacteriota > Terriglobia > Terriglobales > Acidobacteriaceae > Telmatobacter. The sequence continues at coordinate 23,354 of DATGLJ010000306.1, forward strand.
TCCAGCGCAATTCAATCCAGGAAATTCGAGACAAATGGAACAAGGTACTGTGAAGTGGTTCAATGACGCGAAGGGCTTCGGCTTTATCTCGCGCCAGAACGGCGAGGACGTCTTCGTGCATTACTCCGCGATCAACACCAGCGGGTTCAAGAGCTTGCAGGAAGGCCAGGCTGTACAGTTCAACGTGGTAAAGGGCCCCAAGGGCTGGCAAGCTGCAGACGTGCAGCCGCTGTAAGCCTTAACGGCTTCGGGCTCCGGCAGAATCCAGGCTGGAACGCAGCAGGACGAGGAAACACTTTTCCTGCTGCGCTCTGGTCCATGAATTCAGGTCATCTGAATTCGCAGTGCAGCAAAGTCTGTGCGGTTTCACGTTACTTCTCACGCCTTTTTCTCTTCATCCATCCACGCGTCTCTTTCCCGGCACGTCTCTTTCCCGGCATTTGACCGCTTCTATCCCCCCTCGCCGGCCTCATCATTTCTCTCAGCTGCAGCCTGCCGCACCGTAAAGCAAAAGGTCAGAGACCGCGCTTTCTTTCCCTGCATTTGCCGCTTGCTGACTGCGCAACCCTCTGCGGCTTAACTCCCATTCAGCAATGGGTTTAGGCTCATACCAGAGCAAAAAGGCAATGAAGCAGCCGAGCCAGAGCAGAGCCGTCATCATCGGCGCCGGACCGGCCGGCCTGACAGCCGCCATCGAGCTGCTGCGCCAGAGCAACATCAAGCCGGTTGTGATTGAGGCGAACAGCGCAGCCGGTGGGCTCGCACGCACCCTGCGCTACAAGGGCAACCGCATGGATATTGGCGGGCATCGTTTTTTTTCGAAATCCGATCGCGTCATGCAGTGGTGGCTGGAGATGATGCCGGTAGAAGCCGCAGCCAGCCAGAACGGACGCCTTCGCTATCAGGGCCAGGAACGGAGTATTCCGGAACCTGCTGCGCCGGTCGATCCCGAGACCGAAGACCGCGTCATGCTCGTCCGGCCGCGGAAAAGCCGCATTTACTTCCTGCGCAAATTTTTCGATTATCCCATCAGCCTCAAGGCAGCTACCTTCCGCAACCTCGGTCTAA
>DATGLJ010000307.1:0-12394 GCA_035294185.1 Occallatibacter sp.
AGGCAAAGGCCGGCCGGCAGGGAAGCCGGAACGAGGCCCAGCGCGCACAGTGCGGCAAAGGCCCATTCGCGGCACGATTCTCGGGCAGCTTCTCAGAGCGATTCTCGACAGGAGGGAGCTTCGCCGCAGCCGATCGCCGTCGCGGCAATCACCGGCGTGTCGATGGTTGGCGTATCGGCGGCGATAGCGCCGCCTGCCCCTGCCCGGCAGCAGCTTCATCGCCCAGCCACTGCGGCTGCACCCGGCGCCGGCATCCCGGCGGCTCCGGCAGCTCTCTCCGCCGCTGGAAAGGCGGCCGGCGCCATGCAGCCTCCCGAAGGGCTTCCAGCGGGCGGGCCGTCTTTGGCCGCGGCCGGACAATCGGCTCTCAGCCTTGGCCCGGAAGGCTCTCACGGTCCGGCGGCGGGCAATCATGAGGCCGCCCCGCGCGGCGGGAGCCCCATCGTCGCAAACGCTGCTCCGGATGGCGATCCGGCCCTGGCGCTGTCCGCGGCAGCCGGCCGGGGCCTGCAAAGTGCGGGCGCGGGCATGCAGGCAGATGCCGGCCCGAGCACCGCCGCTGCGGCTTCGGCCGGCGCGGCAGATGCCGGCCGCGACGCCGTTTCGGCCTCCCGGCCGGCGCGCGGCGCAAATGCAGGCCCGGGCGGAGGCCCGCATGCGGAGCAGGGCGCAGGCCAGGCAGGAGCAGCGCCAAAAACAATCCAGGGGCATGAGCGTGGCATCGCAATTGCGCCTGCCGCGGGCGCAGCCGACGGCGCGCACGGGATTCCGGCCCAGCCTGCGGGCGCGGCCGGGATGGCGGGTTCTGGCCCGGGGCACAGTGCGGAAAGGAGCGCCGAGGAGGCCTTCGCTGCAATGGATGCGCAGGCTGATAGCCCGGCGGTTACCTGGGTGCATGCGGGGCGCGATCGGGCCGAGGCGGGATTCGAGGACCCGGCGTTGGGCTGGGTGGCGGTGCGCGCGGAGATGGGCGCAGGCGGCGTTCATGCGGCGATTGTGCCCGGCACGGCCGAGGCCGCGCAGGCCCTCGGAGGCCATATGGCCGGACTGAGCGCGCATCTGGCCGAGCAGCGCGTGGCAGTGAGCGCGGTCTCCATCAACAGTCCGGGGAACAGTGCGCAGCTTGCCGGCGGCGGGGCAGGAGAGAACGGCGGCCAGCAGTGGACAGGACGGGGACAACAGCAGTCTGCACAGAGCGGCGCATCGCAGGCCGCAGCCGGCGTGGCCGGCGCAGCAGCAAAAGCAGCCGCCCCAGCGGCCGGAGCCCTGCCGCAGGCTGCGACGGTAAACGGCAGGACAGGAAGCTATATCTCGGTTGTGGCGTAGGACGGCAACCAGCGGAACGGCAAGAGGGGCAGTCAGGAAAGCAAGCGGCGAACGGACACGAGAAAGGAGAAAGGAAAATGGCAACGGCAGGGGCAATCCTGCAGCATCGGCTGACGGCGGGCGGGGCATTGCCGCCAGCTCTGTCGCCCATGGACTCGGCGAGCCCGGCGTCGGGCTCAGGCGGAACCACCGGGGCCAGCGGCGCCAGCGGCTCGGACAGCGGCTCGGCGACCATCTCGGCCAACGATTTTCTGACGCTGCTGGTCACCGAGATGCAGAATCAGGATCCGACCGCCGATACCGACCCCAACGAGTACATCGATCAGCTTGTTCAGGTCAACAGCCTGGAGCAGCTGATCGATATCAACCAGACGCTCAGCGGCGCGCTGGGATCTTCTACAGAGCCGAGCAGTTCGACCGGCGCGAGCAATTCCGGGAGCAATCCGTCGACGCAGGCGGCTTCGCACGGCGCAGGCGCCGGGGCTGATGCCATCGCGAACCCGGCTTCTACGGCGGCGGTCAATTTCGGATCACGCCTTGCCGTCCATCCCGCGCCGGCGGCGGGCGGCAATCTTGGCGTTCCGGCCGCAAGCGCAGCGGCGCAGCGGGTAGGACATGCGCTCGACGGCCATGCGCCGGCGGCGGGCCGAAGGCAGGGGGCACTTTAGCGCCTGGCCTGCGGCGGCCGCCCGGCTTGTTTGCCGGCCCCGGCGCACCGCGGCGCAGGGATGAACTTCAACCGGAAGACGAGACAGGAATCGAGAGGAGATCACCATGGCAAGTTTTTTCATCCCGCTGACCGGGCTGAGCGCGGATTCGACGGCGCTGAACACCATCGCCAACGATCTTGCGAACATGAACACGACGGCATTCAAAGCCGAATCGACGAATTTTTCCGATCTGTTCTATCAGCAGATCGGCTCGACGGGGGCGGGCGACCCGATCGAGGTCGGCGCCGGCGCCAAGGTGGCGTCGAATGAGATTTCGTTCACGCAGGGATCGATGAACGAGACCGGCAACAATACCGACGTGGCTCTCGACGGCAACGGCTTCTTTGTGGTGAACAACGGCGACGGCGGCTACGAGTACACCCGCGCCGGCGATTTCTCCGTGGACGCGAACGGCAACCTGGTCACCTCGAACGGGCTGAACGTGATGGGGTATCCGGCCGTGAACGGCGTGGTGAACACCAGCGCGCCGCTTGCGGCGATCAACATCCCCATCGGCCAGGTGCAGCAGCCGCAGGCGACGAGCAACCTGTCGATGACCGCCAACCTCGACGCGGCGGCAGCCGGGGGCAGCAGTTTTCCGGCGCAGGTGACGGTCTACGATTCGCTGGGCGAGCCGCACGTCGTGAGCATCACCTTCACGCAGGCCTCGACGGCGGCTGCGCCCAACACCTGGGATTACAGCATCTCGCTGCCGGCTTCGGACTACTCCGGCGCGCCTCCGGCGGCCATCACCGGAACCATGACCTTTGACTCGAACGGCAACCTGACGCAGATTCAGCCGAGCACGGCCGCGACGCCCTCGACAGTGGGCACGGGAGCCGGCGACGTCTCGTCGCTGAACCTGAGCTTTGCCGGGCTGGCCGACGGCGCCTCGAATCTTTCCATCAACTGGAATCTGCTTGGCTCCGGCGGCACGCCCACGATCAGCCAGGTCGATACGGCCTCGGCGGTGTCGGCGACCAGCCAGGACGGATATCCGAGCGGCCAGTACCAGAGCTTTACCATCGGCTCGGACGGCACGGTGACGGCCAGCTACTCGAACGGCCAGAAGGAGAACGTGGCGAAGATCGCGCTGGCTAATGTGCCGAACCTGCAGGGGCTGCAGCAGCTCGGCGACGGCGACTACGCGACCACGCTGGCCAGCGGCACGGCCTCGATCGGGGCCTCCGGCTCCGACGGGCTGGCGACGCTCGAGGACGGCGCGCTCGAGGCTTCGAACGTGAATATCTCGACCGAGTTCTCCGACCTGATTGTCGCCCAGCGCGCCTTCGAGGCCAACGCCAAATCGGTGACCACCTTCGACACCGTGACGCAGGACACGATCAACATGGTTCACTGAGCGGGACGCGCGCGGGTCAGGAGGCGGCGTGCGAGCAGGCCGGCATGCGCACTTCGACGAACAGACCCGTGCTCTGCGCCAGCAGATTGCCGTGAGCGTCGAGAATCCTGGCTTCGCTCCAGTGCTTGCGGCCTTCGCTGCGGGTGAGGCGGCCTTCGATGCGCAGCGGCGTTCTGGACGGCACGGGGCGCAGGTAATCGACCTGCATGTGGCGGGTCATGGCGGTGAAGCCGCGGGCGCGGACGGACTTGCTCATGGCTTCATCGAGCAGAGTGGCGATGATGCCGCCGTGGAGCAGGCCGGCGGGACCTTCGAAGGTGTCGGGCACGACGGGCAGGCAGACGACCGAGCCGTCTTCGGCGAGCAGGAAGTCGAGGCGCAGTCCGCCGGCGTTGGCCGGGCCGCAGCCGAAGCAGCGGTTCTGCGCCCTGTGCGCCAGGGGCGCAAGTCTGCGGGTTGTGCTGTTGTCTGCTTCGGTCACGGGAGCAGCGGCGCGGGCCGCACGAGATCAGCATACCGGGTGGATGCAGAGAGCGAACGGCGATGGCCTGGCCCTAAAATAGGGGCAATGCCATTTTCCTGCGCAGATTGGCGCAAGGCGGGCGCACCGGCGAGGGTCTTTTTCTGCTGCGCCGGCTTCTTCGCGCTCCCGATCGCCGGCTGTCATTCCAGGGCTGCGCTGACGCCCCAGCAGGCCGAGGGCAAGCATCTCTACGAGGTGCGCTGCGCCCACTGCCACGAGGACAATGATCTGGGCCTGAAGAAAGCTCCGCCCGATCTGCATGGCGTGTTCGATGATGCGACTCTGCCCAGCGGATTGCCGGCCACCGACCAGGTGGTCGCGCGCGAGGTGCTGGCGGGCAGGGGATTGATGCCCTCCTTCGAAGGCCGGTTTACGCAGGAACAGATGGCGGCTCTTCTCGCCTATCTGCACACCGGAATGCGACGATAGTACCTGGCGGCTGCGGATTTGCCATGACAACTTACAGCCGGTGTGCGAAGCTGGGCTAATCAACCCGCCACTCGAACATTGCGCATTTGCTGGCGTTTCCCCGGCGGGCAGAGGAGCGCGGTCCGGGTCATGTACTTTCCCTTTCTGCTCTACAGCTATGCAGCATCGCTGCTGCTGCTGATCGCCGGGATTCGCATCGTCGATCGCAGCATTCCGGGCTTAAGAGGAGTGAGGCCCTTAATCTGGTCGGCGGCCCTCGGCAGCGTGGCGCTGGTTCTGACCGGCCTGCGGCAGTGGGCGCCGGACTGGCTGACCATCGTTGCCGCCAACGCCATGTTTTTTGCCGAGGCGCTGCTGCTTTATTGCTCGGTGGCCGAGGTGCTCAAATGCAGCCGCCGATGGCTTGGTACGGGCATTGCGCTGGCTGCGGCCGGGATGCTCGCAGACGGCTGGTTCACCTATATCGCGCCCTCTCTTCTGGCTCGCGTTCTGCTGTTCAGCGGGATTCTTATGACGATCAATGCGGCCACAGCGCGCCTGCTTTTCCGCAACAGGAACGCCGCCGTGCGGACCCCGGCGCGGGGGCTGGCCTGGATGTTTGCGGCCAGCGCAGCGGCGCATCTGGCTCGCTGCGTTCTCTCCTTGCGGCTTCAGCCGGCGAACCTGGTGCATGTGGATATGCTGCAGGCGGCGTTTTCACATATCGTCATATCGCTTGCGCTGGCGGCCGGCGCCGGACTGGTGTGGCTGGCCGCCTGCATGCACCGGCAGGAACTTTATCTTCTGGCGCATACCGACGCGCTCACCGGCCTGCCCAATCGACGCGCCTTCGAAGAGACGCTCGAACGGGAACTGCTGCGCTGCACGCTCACCGGCAGGAGCGCCGCCGCGATGCTGATCGACATCGATCACTTCAAGCAGATCAACGACGTGTGGGGACATGCGGCCGGCGATGAAACCCTGCGTCGGTTTGGCGCCGTGCTGCAGGCGACAGTTCGCAACTCGGATACAGCGGCGCGATGGGGCGGCGAGGAGTTTGCCGTGCTGCTGAGCGAAACCGCCGGCGAGGAAGCCGAGCAGATCGCCGAGCGGCTGCGCGCGGCGGTTGCTGCCTCGCAGGTCTCTCCGGCGGCAACTGCGTTGACGGCAAGCATCGGGCTGGCCATGAGCATCGACGGGGAACTGCCGCACGACCTGCTGCGCCGCTGCGATATCGCGCTCTACTGCTCCAAGCGCGCCGGACGCAACGTGGTCACAGTGCACGGACAGGAGGGAACGCGCGGGATCGGCTTCGGCGCGGCCGGCCTGAGCGCTTCGGCGGCGCAACTCTGAAACCGGTATACTCTTGTCAGATGGCCGAGCAGAAAACCTTCTATCTCGAAACCTTCGGCTGCCAGATGAATGCCCATGACTCCGAAAAGGTGATCGGCACGCTGGAACAGCAGGGTTATGTGCGCGTGGAGACCGAAGAGGACGCAAACCTGATCCTCTACAATACGTGCTCGATCCGCGACAAGGCCGAGCAGAAGGTCTTTCACCGGCTGAACGATTACAAGGCCCTCTACAAGGCCGGAAAGCGCTTCGGCGTTCTCGGCTGCGTGGCCCAGCAGGAGGGCGAGAAGATCTTCGAGCGCGCTCCGTTTGTCTCTCTCGTCTCCGGGTCGGCGTCGTACCGCCGGCTGCCGGAGATGATTGCACGCCTGGAAGCCGGCGAGAACCGCATCACGGGTCTCGATGACCGGCAGACCGACGAGACCTTCGAGACGGAGTTCACATCGCGGCAGAACCCTTACCGGGGATACATCACCATCATCGAAGGGTGCGACAAGTTCTGTTCGTATTGCGTGGTGCCGTTCACGCGCGGCAAGGAGCGCAGCCGGACATCCACTTCCGTCCTGAACGAAGCGCGGCGGATCGCCGATCTCGGCTATACGGAGATCCAGTTGCTGGGCCAGAACGTGAACAGTTACCGCGACCCGGAAGGCAGGATGAGCTTCGCCGAACTGCTGGCCGCCGTCGGGCAGGTGCCGGGCATTCGCCGGGTGCGGTTCACGACCAGCCACCCGCGCGACTTCACGCGCGACATTGTTGAAGCCATCGATGCATTTCCGACGCTCTGCGATCACGTGCATCTGCCGGTGCAGTCCGGTTCGGCGCGGGTGCTCAGGGCCATGGCCCGGGAGTATACGCCGGAATGGTACCTTGAGCGGATCTCCTGGATGAAGGCCGCAAAGCGGAAGATCTCGCTTTCGACCGACATCATTGTCGGCTTCCCGGGCGAGACCGAGGACGACTTTATCGAGACGATGAACCTGCTGGCGACAGTCGAGTACGACTGCGTCTTCGCCTTCAAGTACTCGCCGCGGCCGAACACTCCGGCGCTGGTGATGATCGATTCGATTCCCGAGGCTGAGAAGTCCAGGCGGCTTCAGGTGCTGCTCGACCGCCAGCGCGAAATTCAAAGGCGCAATTATTCCAGGCATATAGGCGAAGTTATGGAAGTGATGGTTGAAGGGCAGAATCCGGCGCGCGGCCAGGTGGCCGGACGCAGCACGCAGAATAAGCCGGTCAATTTTGCCTGGAGCCAGCCCATCGCGCCGGCGCCGGGCACGTATCTGCAGGTGCGGATCACGGCCGCGCACCCCAACAGCCTGATCGGCGAGGTTGCCTAGGCCGCCAGACGCCCCGCTGAGCCTGTAAACCGGCGATGCCGAAAGCGGCGAGAGAGCCGGGCGCGGGAGAGTCAAAGAAAGGGTCAGGGAGCGCTTATGGAGATAGAAGTTCGGATACGGGGATTGATGATGGACCCGTCCACCAATATGCCGATCGTGGTCCTGAAAGAGGTCGGCTCGGAGACGGTGATGCCCATCTGGGTGGGAATCTTCGAGGCCAACGCCATCGCCATTGAGATCGAGAAGCTGACGGCGCCGCGTCCGATGACGCACGATCTTCTCCGCAATCTCATCCGCTCGCTGAATGCCGAGCTCGAAAAAGTCGTCATCACCGAGATCAAAGACGATACCTTTCATGCCGTCCTGTGGCTGCGCCAGAATGGGGAACAGCTGACCATCGATGCGCGGCCATCGGATGCAATTGCGCTGGCGCTCCGGGCCGACTGTCCGATCTATGTCTCCGAACGCGTGCTGCAGACGGCCAAGCTGAACACCTCGGGGCCGCCCGAAGGGCCGACGGCCGAACAGTTGCGGACATGGCTCGAGGGCCTCAATGACGAGGACCTTGGCCGGTACAAGATGTGACTGCGGGGAAGCAATCGCTCCGGGCCGGAGGCGGGCATCAAAAACCAGCCCATTTAAATCAAGGATTTACGCGTAAAACCTCTAGAGAATTTTCATCCCGCGGTTTTACTATACAGAATATGCGTTATCGGACATAACGCATATACGCGAAAACAATGGAAGCCGCTATCGAGCTGCCGGGCCGGAGACTTCTTTGCTTTCAATCCGATCACTTTCGGCGGCTACCGAAATGCCATAAATCCTGCCGCGCCGCGGGTTGTGCACAAGCGCCGGACGAAAACACGCAATGCACGTTCCTCCCGCGTGACGGACGCTCGGATAAACAATGCCGCTCGATCCGGAGACCAGAAGAACATTCGCCAGCGCCTGCGAAGCCGCGTAGCACTGCGGAACCGGATCGGGCTTGAGGCAGTCCGCGCCTTCGGCTGCGCTCAGCAGATGGAAGCGGCCGGCGAAATCGGCCACGAAGTCGGCATACTCGAAGCTCTGCCGGCCTTTGAAACGGGCGTCACGGAGAAATCGCCGCTTGTGAAATGCGACCTCCCGGATGGCTGTATCGAGTTCGAGGCCGGCGTACCAGGCTCCCCGGCGCGCGTCGTTGAACCTGCCGCCGTGAGGGCCGGGATGGGTGAAGGCCGCGTTGACGATGTGCGCCTCGGGAACCTGATAAACGAGTTCCAGCGGGCTGATGCCCGAGTTCCCTCCCCGCTCGCCGACCTTGCGCTCGTTGGTTGCCGCATCGAGTTCGCTTAAATCGGAAAGCGTTGCGGCCGGCAGCGGGAGGGTTTCCAGCACGCTCGCGGTTGTGAATCTGGTTGGGATGAGGCGGTGAGTTCCGCGATGATCGAAATCGGCAATCGCCGGGATCCGGAGCCGCGCCACCTATCGGCCGCCTCGCGCCGCATCGAGAAGGCTGCGGACCTCATGAAAGCCAGGAATGCCGTTGCGAATGACATACTCGATGGGAGCCTGGCCGCCAAAAAGGATGTTATCGTTCGGCTGGGTCATCCAGCGGTCGGCCCACTCTTCGGGCAGCAGGATATGCAGAGCCTTGTAGATGCCGACTATATAGGAGATGCGTGTCAGCTCGTCCTGGCGCAGAGTGCCGGCAGCCGTGCGCAGCTTGTAGAGCGTCGAGCGCGGAACCCCGCCGAGCAGCTCCCCGATCTTCTCCTGCGACAGCCTCCATTTTTCGGCAATGGCAAAAAGCCCATCGACGGCCGATTGGCTCAGCCGCTCGCGGGTTTCCAGGCGGCTCAGGTCCGGCGTAGCGTCGAACTGAAATCCGGCCGGTGCGAATGTCGGCAGCGTGGCCATCTGCTTTTTAAGCCTCCTGTGAACTCCATTCTACACCGCAATGTCTCGTTTTACGCAAATAATTGTCTATATCGAGACAAATGCGGCTGATCTTTACCTTGCTGACCTTTACCTTATGGATGCAGGCCCGGCTGCCCGCCCTTCCCTTTCCATCGGCAGTTCCTGTGCGCCGGCCCGGTTAAGGCTAATTTCGGATCTCGCGCAGCAGATGCTCGATTTCTGCCCTTTCTTCGGACGTAAGCGCAAGCAGCGGCGACCGGGCGCGGCCGCCGTAGAAGCCATTGAAATCGCAGGCGTATTTGACGCCGGCAATCCCTAATTCACCGACGATCCGCTGGTTAGGTCCGGCGATGCGCTGCTGTTTTTCCTCGGCTAGTTTCAGGTCGTGATCCTTCCAGGCCAGATACACCTCCTGGCAGGCCTGCGGGGCACACGCGGCAAAGGCCAGAATGCCGCCGGCTGCGCCTGCCTGGAGCGACTCGAACAGCGTTGCACCGGAGCCTGAGAGCACCTGAAAGCCCACCTCCTTCGTGCGGGTCCTGATCGGCACGGCAGGAGGCACTGTGGCGAGGGCTGCGCCGCCGGCCAGATCGCCTGCGGAGACGAAGCTGCCGGCTGCCGCGGGGACCGGCTTGAGCATGCGGCCGGTGACGGCTTCGAATACCGGCGTAACCGTGACGGTGCGGCGCGGCGCGTTCTTTGTCTGCTCCACCTGCGCGCGGATCCGCTCCACGCTCCCGCTTGAATCTTTCATGCCGATGATGTTCGGGTGGCCGGCCAGTTCACTGACTATTTCGACGGGAATCTGGTATGGCACACACTTGGGAATGTTGTAAAGCACCACGGGCAGCGGCGAGCGATCCGCCACGCTGCGGAAGTAGTGAAGCACGGCAGAGCGTGACAATTGTCCGGCGTAGTAACTGGGCGGGCGCACGAGCACGGCGTCGTACTCAAAGCGCGCGGCTGCTTCGGCCAGGGCAACCGTGGCTTTCACGCTCTCGCGGCCCACGCCGGCGATCAGAATTTTTTCGGGCGCCGCGGCTTCGGCTGCGGTTTTCAGCACCTCGGCGGATTCTGCGTCGTCGAGCATCACCGCTTCGCCCGTGGAACCGAGCACGACCATGCCGGAGAGCAGGCTGCGCGAATAGCGCGCCATGTTGGCTTCGAGCTTGCGCAGGTAAAGGCGCTCGTCGGAATAGAACGGCGTGGTGACGGCGGCAAAGATTCCCTCAAGCAGCATGCCTTTATTCTAGAGCCGGACTGGAGCAGAGTTCGCAACTGGTTAGTGGGTCATATTGCAATCGCATTCCCTCCGGGGCTGAAGCCGGGAAGCATTCTGCCTGACGGATGTGCGGGCTCAAGCCCGTACCTTCAGGCTGACCCGCTACCGGCCGAAGAGCGGGTTTTCGGGGGCAGGCTCGTTTGCCGTTACACTGGATTATCGAGGTATTTTGTGCATCGCCCCGTTTTGCTGCTTCTGCTGGTCGCCTCGCTTTTTGCCGCGGCAGCGGCCCAAGGCCAGGCTCCCGGCGCCGCGTTATCGAAACAGGAGCCGGCTGCGCGGCCGCAGGAGCCGGTCTCCGGCGAGGTAGCCGAAGCGGAATCGGCAATCGCCAACACGGATTGGAAAACCGCCGAGAGCAAGCTCGATTCATGGCTGGCCGCGCATCCGCACGATGCGCGCGCGCTCTTCGATGCCGGCTACGTCGCCGATGTGCAGAACCGCTCCGATGACGCTGCCAGCCTCTACCGCCGCGCCATCCAGGCCGATCCCGATTCCTTCGACGCCCATCTTCTGCTGGGAATCCTGCTGGCGCGGGAGGGCAAACCGGAGGAAGCCCGCCCGGAGCTGGCGCGCGCAACGCAACTGGATCCGGGCGAAGGCGGCGCCGAGCTGAAGGCCCGCGCCTGGCGGGCGCTGGCGCGCATCGATCGCGATTCCAACTCCGCCGAAGCCTCGAACGATCTGCTGGAGGCGCTCAAGCTCTCGCCGGAAACGACCGAAGACACGCTGATGGCCGCCGATCTTGCCGTCAGAGCGGGCCAGCTCGACGCGGCTGAGGCGGAGTACAGGCGCGTTCTCGCCAGAGATCCTGGCTCGCAGACGGCCAATGCCGGCCTGGCTCAGCTTCTCATCAGGAAAAAGCAGTATTCAGAAGCGGAGACGCTTCTTCGCGCAGCCCTGCAACACGCGCCGGACGATCCCACGCTGACGGCGCAGTTGGCCGGCGTACTGGCGGCGGAAGACAAGGCCGAAGCGTTGCCGCTGCTCCAGAAGCTCCACGAACAGCATCCGGCCGACAGTGCGATCACGCGGATGCTTGCCGAAGTGCTGGCCGATGCCGGCGACTACGCCGGCGCTGACGAGCTCGACGTGAAGCTGCTGGCCGCCTCGCCCAACGATTCGGCTCTGCTCGTCGCGCATGGGCAGAATCTCGTCCGCCAGCTTAAGCTCGCCGAAGCGTACGGCGTCTTCGACAAGGCTGCGCAGCTTGATCCATCGAGCGCCGACGCATGGAGCGGGCTGGCCTTTACGGCCTCGCGCATTGGCAAGCCGCAGACGACGCTGCATGCACTGACCATGCGTTCCCGGCTGCAACCCGAAAACGCTTCGACGTACTTTTTATGGGCTACCGCATACGATTCTCTTCACGAGAGGGCGCAGGCCGCTGCCTACTACCACCATTTCCTCGACGCAGCCAACGGTAAGTTTCCCACCCAGGAGTGGCAGGCAAAGCAGCGCCTGCAGATTCTCGAGAAATAGTCGAGCCGCCTTTGGCGACTCGCTCATACAGCACCAGGAGTTCAGCGCTTCCTTGCCTGTTTACCGGCTGCTGCTTTGGAGTGCTTCGCAGTTTTTTTGCGATGTTCAGCTTTGCTCGCCTTAGCCTTGACGGCAGACGCGGCTTTTTTCGCCGCCCGTCGGATTGCGGACGCAGCGGCAGGCTTGGCCGAGGCTTTCTTTGTAACCGGCTTGCCTGCGGCCGTCCTGGCCGCAACATGCGCCGTTTTCCCCCGAGGCTTCACTGGAGCTTTGGACGCGGCTCTGCCCGGAGAGTTCGCGGAAGCTTTCGCAGCTTTTGCCGGAGGTTTCACCGCAGCCCTGGCCAGCGCCGCGCTCTTGGCCTCCGTCTTCGCCGCCGCTGCCTGGGTCTGCGGCTCTGCTTTGGGCTGCTGGACCGTACTCGTTCCCCTGGCCGCAGTCTTCTCGGTCTTGGCCGGCGGCGCTGCCTTCGCGCCTCGTTTTGCGGCGGGAGTCAGTTCAGGCTCTTCCTCCTCGCCTTCTTCTTCTTCGCCTTCCTGGACTTCCAGCTCGGCCTCGTCGCCCTCCAGCTCCAGCTCTTCGTCGTCGACGGCCAGATCCTCCTCGCCTGCAATGTCCTCTTCGGCCTCGTCTTCGTCCAGAACCGGCTCCTTGATCTTCGGCTCGCCGCGCCGCCTCGACCGCTTGTAGGTAGGCTGCGGGGGCGGC
>DATGLJ010000308.1:0-6920 GCA_035294185.1 Occallatibacter sp.
CTGGCGATCGGATACGTCGTTGGCCGCGTCATCGTAAGCTTCCTCTTTATCCCGCAGTACTTCCGCGGCGAGCTGCTGACCGCATATGAGCTGATGGAGCGCCGTTTCGGGCCCTCTCTTCGCACCTTGACTTCGGGCATGTTTCTGGCGACAAGGGCTGCCGCCGAGGGCGTGCGCGTATTTGCCGTGGCCATCGTCGTGCGCATCGCCCTGGGCGGTCTGCTGACGGGCCTGAGCGACTTTGGCCGAGACCTGTGCGCCATCGGCATTGTCTCGCTCTTCACGCTGATCTACACGTTCGAAGGCGGCATGGCCGCGGTGATCTGGACGGATGTCATGCAGCTGACAATCTGCGTTGCGGGAACGGTGGCGGGCCTCTTCACGATTGCGCATCTGGTGCCCGGCGGCTGGACAACGATCGAAGCCGTGGCGAGCCGCGCCGGCAAGTTTCGCGTCTTCGATACTTCATGGAACCTGCATTCTACCTACACGCTGTGGTCGGGAATTATTGGCGGAGCATTCCTGACCACCGCCAGCCACGGCACCGATCAGCTGATCGTGCAGCGGCTCCTCTCTGCGCGCAGCGAGCGGGAATCGAAGATCGCGCTGATTTCGAGCGGCGTGGCCGTTTTCGGGCTGTTCTCGCTCTTTCTGCTCGTCGGCGCAATGTTGTTTGTGTACTATCGCCTGTCGCCGCCGGCCGCGGCCTTTCAACGGACAGACACGATCTTCCCCGCCTTTATCGTCGGCCACATGCCGCACGGCATGAGCGGATTGCTGATTTCGGCGATCCTTGCCGCGGCCATGTCGAACCTGAGCGCCGCGCTCAATTCCCTCTCATCGGCGTCCATCGTCGATTTCTATGCGCGCCTGCGGCCGAAGAGCAGCGATCGGCTTCGCCTGAAGCTTTCCCGGCACGCGACGATCGCGTGGGCGATGGTCCTCTTCGCGCTGGCTCTGCTGGCCCGGCATGGCGGCAAAGTGGTCGAAGTGGGGCTCTCCATCGCTTCGGTAGCTTACGGCGCGCTGCTGGGCGCATTCCTTCTTGGCACGCTTACTCGAACGGCATCGGAACGCGGCGCCTGGGCGGGAATGGCCGTGGGATTTGCACTGAATCTCTACCTGTGGCAATGCACGAGCGTCCCATTTACCTGGTACGTCGCTCTGGGCAGTTTCGCCACATTCGTTGTCGGATATACAGCAAGCCGGCTGATGCCGCGGAAGCTCGCCGGGCGAGCGGCTGAGGAAATGCAATGGAGCGAACGGAACTGACTACAGAGAGCCGCAATCGAGCGACAGAACATCTTGACACGATGAGCGCGCTTGAAGTGGTAACGGCCATGAACAGAGAAGACGCCATGGTGCCGCGCGCCATCAGGCGCGTGCTTCCGCAGATCGCCAGGGCAGTGGAGATCATTGCCGCCCAGCTTGGGAAAGGCGGGCGAATGATCTATGTCGGCGCAGGCACCAGCGGAAGAATCGGCGCATTGGATGCATCGGAATCCACGCCGACGTTTGGAATTCCGGCAAAGATGGTCCAGTTTCTCATCGCCGGCGGCCCGCAGGCTGTTGTAAAACCCGCCGAGTCCTGCGAAGACTCCTGGGAGCAGGGCCGCCGCGATATGGCCGCGAAGAAGCCGGGCAAACGGGACGTTGTTGTTGGAATTGCTGCGAGCGGTTATACGCCCTACACGATCAGCGCGCTCAGGCATGCGCGCAGCAAGGGCGCAGCCACCATCGCCATCACCTGCAACCGCGGATCGGAGCTGGGAAAGACGGCGGCGCTTGCCATTGAAGTCGACGTGGGGCCCGAGGTGTTGACCGGATCGTCGCGCCTGAAGGCCGGAACCGCGCAAAAGCTGATCTGCAACATGCTGACTACGGGGGCCATGGCGCAACTCGGATACGTCTACAGCAACCTGATGGTCAACTTGCATGTAAAAAACACGAAGCTTCTGGAGCGTGGACGGTCCATCATCGAGATCCTTGCTCACATTGACCGCGATGCGGCGATGGAGGCATTGAAACAGGCGGATATGAGCGTGCCAGTCGCGCTGGTGATGTTGAAAGCGGGCGTAAGCAAAAGCGAAGCAAAACGCCGGCTGCGCGAAAACAAGGGGAACGTCCGCAAGGCGATCGGAGAGCATTGAGCCGGCAGTCCGCGGCAAGCCTGCGCCATCCAGCCGTGAATCGCGCTTCGCGAAGGCGGCCGTTCCGGCGCGCAGCTTCGAGTATCCTCATCCTTGCAGGACAACCGCCTGCGGTCTTTGCTTCCGATTCGCCGGAAGATCGAACGCATGCCATTTTTTCCCGTTCCGAGGTGGACGATGCCCGAAATGCCGGCGTCTCCCGAGCAGATCGCGCCGCCGGTGCAGCCGGAGTCCGGAACGCACCGGGGACACCCGCCGGCCGTGATTGCGGGTTTCTCCGGCTGGCTGCTCGATGCATTCGACTTTTTTCTTATCACTTTCTGCCTTACCGCTATCGCGCGCGACTTCCACAAAAGCGATGCGCAAATCGCGCTGGCCATCACAATGACATTGGCCTTCCGGCCGGTCGGCGGTCTGGTCTTCGGTCTGATTGCGGATCGTTACGGGCGCAGGCTGCCGCTGATGATCAACATCGGCGCATTTGCCGTTGCTGAAATCTTCACCGGCCTGGCGCCGGGCTACACTGCCCTGTTGATCGTGCGGGCCCTGTTCGGCGTGGTCATGGGCGGCAACTGGGGCGTGGGCGCTTCGCTGGCAATGGAAGGCGCGCCCAGAGGCCGGCGAGGCGTACTCTCGGGTTTGCTGCAGGAGGGCTACGCCGCGGGCAATGTGCTGGCTGCAGGGGCGTATTTCTGGCTCTATGGCCGCATCGGATGGAGACCGCTGTTTTTTCTCGGCAGTTTACCGGCACTGGTTCTGGTGCTCTTCATTCGTTTCCGCGTCGAGGAGTCGGCGGTGTGGAAGAAGTCCCACGCGCGCCTCAGCCTGCGCGAGCATCGCCGCGAGATTTTCTCCCACTGGAAGCTCTTTCTTTACCTGCTCGCCTTTATGACCACCATGCTGTTCGCCTCGCATGGCACGCAGGACATGTACCCGACCTTTCTCCAGCGGCAGTGGCGCTTCACGCCGGAGCGGCGCGCGGCCGTCACCGCCTTCTCCGGTGTGGGAGCGATCTTCGGCGGCCTCATCTTTGGCTATTTTTCCGATCGGTGGGGCCGGCGGCGGGCGATTATCGCGGCTTTCCTTCTCGGGGCGCTGCTGATTCCGCTGTGGGCCTATGCGCCCACTCAGGCGCTGCTCGTGGCCGGCGCATTTCTCATGCAGTTTATGGTGCAGGGAGCATGGGGCGTAATCCCCGCCCATCTCGCCGAGCTTTCTCCGGACTCGGTGCGCGCGCTGCTGCCCGGCTTCGCCTACCAGAGCGCCGGCGTGATTGCCGGCTTAGTTGTGTTCATTGAGGCAGTCTACGCGCAGAAGACCAGCTATGCTGCCGCAATGGCGCTCACGGCCTTCAGCGTCTTCGTTCTGGCCGCGGTAATGGCGTACCTGGGCGGCGAGCGGCGCGGCGCGGAGTTTGGCGCGTAGCCATGCGCCCGCAGCCGGCATCGAGCCATTGCGGCGGCGCGTGTTGCCCGCCCCCGCCGTGCGGATATTGAGCAAAGCGCAGCGGATGCCGACTCGGTTGCCTGCAGGCCGCTGCCGCGCGGTTTACCTGTTCGGGATATACGATCCGACCATCTTGCCGGGATCGACAATGCGATCGAATTCCTCTTCGGAGATCAAACCCAGCCTGAGAGCGGCGTCTTTGAGCGTCAGGTCGTTATCGAGAGCGTAATGCGCGATCCTGGACGCCTTGTCGTAGCCGATCACCGGTGCAAGAGCCGTGACCAGCATGAGCGAGTCCTCGACATATTGTCTGATCTTTTTCCGATTGGGCTCGGCGCCTTCCACCAGAAATTTCCGGAAGTTGGTGCATGAGTCGGTCAGGATGCTGAGCGAGTGGATCACATTGAAGATGATGAGCGGCTTGTAGACGTTCATCTCGAGGTAGCCGCCGGCGCCGCCAAAGCCAATCGCCGTGTCGTTTGCCATTACCTGAACAGCGACCATGGCGAGCGCTTCGGCCTGAGTCGGATTTACCTTGCCGGGCATGATCGATGAGCCGGGCTCGTTGTCCGGGATCTTCAGCTCGGCAAAGCCCGCTCGCGGACCGCAGGACATGAGCCGGATGTCATTCGCGATTTTGTACAGCGACACGGCCAGCGTGCGCAGGGTTCCGGAAAGCTGCACCAGCGCATCATGTGCGCCCTGGACGGCAAATTTGTTGGGCGCCGTAACAAAAGGCAGGCCCGTAAGCTTTGCGATCTCGGCCGCGGCCGCCTCGGCGAATCCCGGCGCCGCGTTGATGCCGGTGCCCACGGCCGTGCCGCCGAGCGCGAGACGATAGACGCCCTTCAGCGCATCTGCAATTCGATCGAGATCGTCGTCGAGCATGCCCGCATATCCGGACCATTCCTGGCCGAGCGTGAGCGGAGTCGCATCCTGCATGTGCGTGCGTCCGATCTTGACGATGTCCTTCCACTCGGCAGCCTTTGCCGCAATTGCATCGCGCAGTTGCATAACCGCCGGGACGAGCCGCTGTTTTACATAAAGGGCCGCCGCAATGTGCATAGCCGAAGGAAACGAGTCGTTCGACGACTGCGACATGTTGACGTGGTCGTTTGGATGAACAGGAGTTTTACTGCCCAGCGGCGCGCCCGCAATCTGGCTGCAGCGGTTCGAAATCACTTCGTTTACGTTCATGTTGAACTGCGTGCCGCTGCCGCTCATCCAGACATGCAGCGGAAACATCTCCTGGTGCCGCCCGGCGAAAATCTCGTCGCAGACCTGAACGATCAAATCGCGGCGTTCCCGATCGAGACGCCCGCCGGCGAAATTTGCGTTGGCTGCGCCTTTTTTCAAAAGGGCGTATGCGGCAATCATTTCGCGGGGGATCAGATCTCTCCCGATCGCAAAGTGTTCGAGGGCCCGCTGCGTCTGTGCGCCCCAGAGCTTGTCGGCGGGAACATCGACCTCGCCGAGGCTGTCGGCTTCCCTGCGAATGTCCGGCATCGTTCGCTCCCCATCGAGGGATCGATGCCCAACTATATCGCCGCAGCCGGGGGGCGGCAAGGAGGTTTACCGAGCGATCCGCAAATTCTATTGAAGAAAATCGCTTTTGTAGTTGATTTTTGTCCGATTGCCTCACTACACTGGCTTCTGCAAATTCGAGCAGGCATTCCGGCGCGCCGGCATTTTGTTGGGCAGAAAATGGATGCCTGCCGGAACCGGATAGCCGGTAAAAGTTAACTGCAAAAGGAAGAGGCCGGATGACGAAGCCAGCTAAAGCCGCGAAGGCGCGGCGCACCAGGGTCCCCGACTACAAGAACCCGGCTCTCTCCGCCGCGCGGCGGACGCGGGATTTGCTCGCGCGCATGACGCTCGAGGAGAAGGCTGCGCAGATGGTCTGCATCTGGCAGAAGAAGCCGGAAACGCTCGTGGATGCGGACGGCAATTTCGACGAGCAAAAGGCGAAGAAGGCCTTCCGCGACAGGCGGAGCCCTGGCCAGGTGGGCCGGCCGAGCGACGCGGGCAAGGGTAAAAATGCACGTGAGATGGCGGAGTTGACCAATGCCATCCAGAGATTTTTCCTCGAGAACAGCCGGCTGGGCATCCCGGTGATCTTTCACGAGGAGTGTCTGCACGGCCACGCAGCCGTCGATGGAACCAGCTTTCCGCAGCCGATCGCACTGGGCGCAACATTTCATCCCGAACTGGTGGAGAAGCTCTTTGCGATGACGGCGGCCGAAGCGCGGCTGCGCGGCGCGCACCAGGCCCTGACGCCTGTGGTCGACGTGGCGCGGGAACCGCGCTGGGGCCGGGTGGAAGAGACCTATGGCGAGGACCCTTTTCTTGTTGCGCGAATGGGCATTGCCGCGGTGAACGGATTTCAGGGCGACCGCAGCTTTCGCGACAAGCGCCGCATGATCGCTACGCTCAAGCACTTTGCAGGGCACGGGCAGCCTGAGTCGGGCATGAACTGCGCCCCGGCCAACGTCTCCATGCGCGTGCTGCGCGAGACATTTCTATCGCCGTTCCGCGAAGCTCTGCGCGAGGCCGGCGCTATCAGCGTGATGGCTTCATACAACGAGATCGATGGCATTCCCTCGCATGCCAATCGCTGGCTGCTGAGGGATGTGCTGCGCAGGGAGATGGGCTTCAAGGGCTTTGTTGTCTCGGACTACTTCGCCATCTGGGAGCTGGGCTACCGGCCGGACACGCACGGCCACTTTGTAGCCAGGGATAAGAAGGAGTCCTGCGCGCTGGCGGTAAAGGCCGGCGTGAATATCGAGCTGCCCGATCCGGATTGCTATCTGCATCTGGCGGAGCTGGTGCGCAACGGCGTGCTGAAGGAGTCGGAGCTGGATGAGCTGGTGGCGCCGATGCTCTTCTGGAAGTTTGAAATGGGGCTCTTCGACGATCCGTATGTCGATCCCGATGAGGCAGAGCGCGTGGTGGGCTGCGCGGAACACAGCCGGCTGGCGCTGACGGCTGCACGCGAGGCCATCACGCTGCTCAGGAACGAAGGCGGCGTTGCGCCTCTCGACATGAGCAGGATCAGGACGCTCGCAGTGATTGGGCCGAATGCCGACCGCACGCTGCTGGGCGGATACAGCGGGCGGCCTAAGCATGAGGTCACGGTCCTCGAGGGGATTCGCGAGAAGGTTGGCTCGCGGATCAGGGTGCTTTACAGCGAGGGCTGCAGGATCACTGTTGGCGGAAGCTGGAATCAGGATGAGGTTGTTCCCAGCGACCCGGGGGAGGATCGCCGCCAGATCGCCGAAGCGGTGAAGGTGGCAAAGCAGGCCGACGCGATTGTGCTGGCCATCG
>DATGLJ010000309.1:0-9121 GCA_035294185.1 Occallatibacter sp.
TCGGGATAGAGATACCGCACCGCCGGGTTTGCTTCGGCCGACTGGCTGCGCGGCCGGCTGGAGATAAACTGGGCGAACGCAGCGGCGGCGCAAAGGCCCAGCAGAGCAATTACAGATCCGGCAATCTTCTTTCCTGCTGTCGTTGCGATCGTCATGTTCGCTTTTCTCATTGCAGCAGCCCGGCCAGGCTTAATCTTTCAGCGCCTTCTCGATATTGGCTTCGAGGACGCTCTCAGAGTCGATGCCGACCTGCGTGGCGACTACTATGCCCTTGCGGTTGACAAAAAAAGAAGCCGGCAGGTCGTCGAGCCCGCCATACGGCTTGCCGATGCTGTCGCCGTTAAGCAGGACAGGGTACGGTATTTTCTGCTGCGCGACGAATTTTGCGATGGCTTCCTTGTCTTTGTTCCAGGCGTCGCTGCCCGGCTGGGCATCGTCGCCTTCGCTGTCGATGCCCAGCACTTCAAATCCTTTCGGGGCGTATTTATTGCGCAGCTCGATGAGCCAGGGCGTCTCGATTTTGCACGGGCCGCACCATGTGGCCCAGAAGTTGATCAGCAGCGCCTTGCCCTTGTAATTCTCAAGCGAAACCTTGTTGCCGTTCAGATCCCGAAGAGTAAAAGCCGGCGCTGGCTTGCCTGCGAGCGGCGAAACAAACTCCGGCACGCCGCCGCCCGTCGGTTCTGCGGGAATCAGCTCACCCTGGATTGCCTGCGCGGCGGCGCGGCGCGCGGCTTCCTGCTGGCGGTACTCCCAATTTGCCCATCCTGCCCAGCCGAAAACAGCCAGCAGGAAAAGCACAGCGAAAAGCACCAGCGTATTGCGGCGAACGGGAAAGGATCTCATATATTCATTGTACGAATCCGCGGAGCGGCCGTCTGGCAAGCCGGCGGACGCGCCTGAAGGTCACTCCTGCCGGCTGCGGTTCCCGGAGGTCCGCAGGCTCCTGCTTCCGCGGCTGGAACTGTTACCATCAGAAGCCGATGGCTCAGGCTGACAAAAGCAGGAAACATCCGAACGGCGGAGGTCTCGTGCATCCTGCCGACCTGGTGCGGACCGAGGCCGCTGCGCTGCATGCGCTGGCCGCGCGGCTGGAAGGGCCGATGGCTGCGGACTTCGACCGCGCGGTCGATCTGGTTCTGCGCTGCGGCGACTCCTATGGGCGCGTGGTGGTAACCGGAATGGGCAAGAGCGGAATCATCGCGCAGAAGATCGCCGCCACGCTGAGCTCCACCGGCTCGCCGGCGCTGTTTCTGCATCCCGCCGAAGCGGTGCATGGCGACCTGGGCGTGCTGATGCCGGGCGACGTGGTGATCGCGCTTTCGGCCAGCGGCGAAACCGAGGAGATCCTGCGCCTGCTGGCCACGCTCAAGCGCAAGGGCGATGCGCTGGTGAGCTTTTGCTGCAATCTGAAATCGACGCTGGCCGAAGCCAGCGACGTTGCGCTGGACTGCTCGGTGGAGCGCGAAGCGTGCGGGTTGGGGCTGGCCCCGACGGCCTCGACCACGGCGATGCTGGCGCTGGGCGATGCGCTTGCGGTCGCGGTCAGCCAGCGCAAGGGTTTTCGCGCCGAGGACTTTGCCGAGCTGCATCCGGGCGGAAAGCTGGGCAAGCGGCTGGCGCGCGTGGCCGAGCTGATGCACACGGGCAACGAAATTCCCGCGGTGACGCCGGCAACGCCCATGGCCGAGGTGATCTTCGAAATGTCTTCGAAGAAGCTGGGCATGACGACCGTGCAGGACAACGGACGGCTGCGCGGCGTGATCAGCGACGGCGACCTGCGGCGGCTGCTCGAACGCGAAGGCGGCGCTGCGCTCGGCAAGACGGCCGGCGAGGCGATGAATCCCAATCCGCGGACGATTGCCGGCGCGGAGCTGGCAGCCAGGGCGCTGGCGGTTCTTGAAGAAAAGAAGATTACTTCGCTCGTGGTTGTGGATGCCGATATGCGCGTGGAAGGCGTAGTTCACCTGCACGATCTGTGGGGCGTCGAGCTGATCTGAGATAACCAACGCACAGGAAAATTCATAGACGCGGCCGTAAAGCGGGTGTACTGTGTTGGGGGGCGCTCTGGCGCCCCGACGATCCTACACCCAGCCAACGGAGGCAGACCGACAATGAAAAAATTACTTGCCGCAGGCGCGCTGGCGCTGGCATTCGCCGCGGGCGCACTGGTTGACGCGCAGGTGCATGACTGGCATGACCTCGACAGGGTTCACAATCATGTACTCGAAGCCATTCATGAGATGGAACAGGCTCGCGCCGCCAATCACTATGACATGCAGGGCCACGGCATCAAGGCCGAAAACCACCTGCGCGCTGCCGAGCGGGAACTGAGAATGGCCATCGACGCGGCCAAAACGGGGATGTAGGCCGGAGAGGCTGCCGATTTTTCAGGCGGCGAATATAACGCTGCTCCGCCTGCTGCTTTGCGGCTCGCCGGCGGAGCAGCAGCCTGCGCGAGCGGAGCATTTTCTAAGGCGCAGGCCGAAACGAGGCTCTCCAGCATCCCGAAGATGCTTCAGAAGCTTCTTAAATCGACAATCGCCCTGAGCAGGTCTTCGGGCTGCGGCAGGATCGCGTCCTCAAGCACCGGCTGATAGGCGACAAATGTGTCCATGCCGGCCACGCGGCGCACCGGAGCGTCGAGATCTTCGAACAGTTCGTCGGCGATGCGCGCGGCGATCTCGGCGCCGTAGCCCCAGCTGCGCATATCTTCGTAGGCCACCAGCACGCGGCTGGTTTTTTTCACTGATTCCGCAATCGCTTCCCAGTCGTAGGGATTGAGCGTGCGCAGGTCGATGACTTCGACGTCGATCGAGTGGTTGCGGCGGGCCTGTTCGGCAGCCTGCAGCGCGCGCGGGACAACGGCCCCGTAGGTGATGAGCGTAATGTCTGCGCCAGGACGCACAATCCTGGCTTTTCCAAACGGGATGGCGAACTCCGTCCCGGGATATGCGGCGCGGCCGTAGGTTTCCCGGTAGAGGCGCTTGTGCTCGAGAAAGAGCACGGGATCATCGCAGCGGATGGCCGTGCGCAGCAGACCATTGGCGTCCAGAGCATTCGACGGAAAGACCACGCGCAGGCCCGGGATATGCGTGAAGATGCTCTCGCCCGATTGCGAATGATAAATCGAACCGCCGGTCAGGTAACCGCCGATGGGCACGCGGACAACCGCCGGCGCGGCCCAGGCGCCGTTCGAGCGCCAGCGCATCAGCGGCAGTTCGTTGCGCAGTTGATGCATCGCCGGCCAGATGTAGTCGAAGAACTGGATTTCGACCACCGGCTTCATGCCGCGAACCGCCATGCCCACGGCGCGGCCGACAATGTTGGCCTCGGCGAGCGGAGAATTGAAGACACGCTCGGAGCCGAACTCGGTCTGCAGCCCGGCCGTCAGCTTGAAGACGCCTCCCTTGCCTTTCACTTCTTTGAGCGCCTGCTCGCGGCTGGCGTCGGCCACATCTTCGCCGTACACCACGATGCGCGGATCGCGGCGCATCTCGTCGTGCAGGCAGGCGTTGATCAGGTCCGCCATCGTTCTTTCGCCGCTCAGCGGCTTTTTGCCATTCGATTGCGCGCCGGCGTTCACTGTTTCACTGGCAAAAGCCGCCCGCGTGGGGTCGAGATCTTCCGAATAGACGTGCAGCGGAATCGACTCGACCGAAGGCAGCGGCGCTTCGAGCGCGCGCTCGGCCGCCTCGGCCACTTCGCGCTCCAGCGACTGTTCCAGTTCTCCGAGCTGTTCCTCGGTCACCACGCCGCCTTCGAGCAGGCGCAGGCGCATGCGCGCAATGGGATCGCGCAGGGCGTCGGCCTCGCGTTCGGCTGCCGAGCGGTAGAGCCTGTCGTCGTCGGAGAGCGAGTGCGAGTAGGGCCGGATGCAGTGGCCGTGCACAAAGGCCGGTCCCCGTCCGGCGCGGCAGTACGAGGCCGCAGCCTGAAAAGCGGCAAGACAGGCAACGGCATCGGTCCCGTCCACTTCGGCAAAGTGGAAGTTGGGAAAGTTGGCGACCAGGCGCGAGATGTTGCCGCCCGGCGTATTCACTTCCACCGGAACGCTGATGGCGTAGCCATTGTCCTCGATCATGAAAATGACGGGGAGCTTTTCGTTCGACGCGGTATTGAGCGCTTCCCAGAACTCGCCCTGCGAGGTCGATCCCTCGCCCACGCAGGCCAGCACAACCTCATCGCCGTGAAACTCGACATCGTGGAATTGCCGGTAATCGCCCTCGGCCTTTTTCGCCGCGTCAGGATGGCGGCTGAAGTACCGGCCGGCCTCGGCGCAGCCTACGGCGTGCAAAAGCTGCGTCGCCGTGGAAGAAGACGTGGTGACGATATGCAGCGGACGGCTGCTCCAGTGCGTCGGCATCTGCCGGCCTCCGCTGGCCGGATCGATGCCTGAACCGACCGACTGGAGAAACATGTCATAGGGGGAAACACCCAATGCGAGGCAGAGCCCGCGATCGCGATAGTAGGGAAAGAACCAGTCGTATCCGGGCCGAAGCGCCAGCGCAGCGGCCACCTGAAGAGCCTCATGGCCGGCGCCCGAAACCTGGAAGTAGATCTTCTGCTGCCGCTTGAGAACGATCTCGCGATCGTCGATGCGGCGGGAGAGAAACATGAGGCGGTAGATTTCGACGAGTTGCGGAGCACCCAGGCTGCCGGATTCGCGAGCGGGAGCGCCGGTCACTGCCAGTCCCATTTTCGATTCACTCCCAAGCTCCGCAAAGCGCTCCGGGCACGCTGGCCTGTTTGCCAACCGGCATTCCGGGAGTCTGCGGCGATCTTACAGTCAGGCTACACACCCTCTGGCTCGGGCGGCCTGCATCGATTGTAGCAATCCACGAGGCCCAGGGAAGCATCGGTTTGATGCCGCCTGCCGGATGCCGTCCGGCCTGACCTCGACCTGAGATGACGGATCGTTACCCGAGGATTCCTGCAACCGGAAAAATCCTTTGCCCGGCGCAAACAGTCAGCGCATGTTCGGCATGACGGCGGGCGGGTCCATCATCGACGGCGCCGGCCTGACCGAGGTGGCCATCTTCTCGCGGATGCTGCGCGCCAGCTTCTCGATTTCGGCCACCTTGCGAAGCTGTTCTTCCGTAAGCCGGCTCGGAGTGCCGCCGTTCACCTCTTCGTTCAGTTCGGCGGCCAGCTTCACCAGCTTGTCGGTATCGGCGACCATTGCTTTCTGCCGCTCGGCGTTGAGCGCATTCAGCCGTTTTGCTTCCATTGCCGGGTCGCCGGCAATCTGGCCGGGATAGGACTGGTCGGGTTGCATCTGCCCCCACTGGCCGCTGCGCGGATAGCTCTGCGCGCCCGGGCCCGGGGAACTCTGCGCCAGGCCGATGGCCGCAAAGCCAGCCAGGAGCACGACCGCCATGGCAAACCGGGCGAACCGGCGCGAACCGAGAGACCCGCATCCGGTCAATCCACATAAGGTCAACCCACGGCCCTGGGATTCGCGGTCCATCCTTCTGCGGCCCGGCGATCTACGGCTCATTGGCTTTTTCCTTCCTGCGGCTCATTGGCTCCTCCCTTCGCTATCGCTTCCTGCCTCAGCCAGCCGATAGCCTGCGCTCAGTTCTTGCCCGCCATCGCCGGACGCATGTCGTCACGGAGCTTATGAGCCATCTGTTCGATCTCGCTGGCCTTGCGCACTACCGAGAGAGAAAGCTCGTCCTTGGTTGTCTTGTCCACTGCGACCTTCAGGTCGTTGGCCAGTTTCAACAGATCGGCGCATTCCCAGTCAACCAGCTTGCGCGGGTCGCTGGAATCCGGCGGCCGGGGCGGCAATGCGGCCAGCTGCGCAGCCTCCGGCTGAGGGCTGGCGGCGTTCTGCTCAGGTTGCGCCGGAACCGTTTGCGCAGCGGGCGGCCCAGGGGGGGCCTGCTCGCCCGGCGCTTCTTCGCCATCGCCTGCGCCAAGCACCATCGGAGCGCCTGCGCTCGAGCCGCCATTCTGCTGCTGCCGGCTATTTTGCGCTTCGGCCTGACCGTCGTTTGCCTGACCGGAATTCGTCTTCGCGCCCCGGTCAGGGTCCTGAACAACGGGCTGCTGCGCCTGCCCATGGAGCAGCCACGCGCCTGCGAGGGCCTGGGCCGCCAGCAGAGCAGCCATACAACAGAGCCGGACCGCAAACGGCCGCAAACAGCCCCCGGGGTTCACGCAACCGAAGCGCAGTGCTTGCATCGAAACCTCCTGCGTAACCGAGCAGTTTCCAGGAAAGCGCAGCGGGCCGGGCGCTGCCTGCAATCAGACGTGCGCCTGCAGCACAGTCTAGTCTAGTTAGAGGAGTTTTTGCCATGTTTTGGCTACTTGTGGCGGAGCGGTGGTCTGTTTTTCGCGAAGGGCGGTTTATGGGCAAGGTTCTCGACGAGTGGATCGCCGATAGCCAGGAGTTTGTCCGCAAGCTGCCGCATCTCGTTGCAATCGCCGTGATCGCCTTGATCCTCAATAGATTGCTGGCGATGCTGACGCACCGCATGGTGCGCGTGGCCGAATCCCACGCTGCAGGCCCGGGCCGCCTGGCGGAGGTCAGGACCCTGGCCAGCGTCATCCGCGCCACGGGTCTGGCCGTTATCGGCGTAATCGCCGGGTTCATGATTGTAAGCGCAATGGGACTCAACCTGGCGCCGCTGCTGGCTTCGGCCGGCGTGGCTGGAGTGGCCATTGGCCTGGCGGCCCAGACCATCGTCAAGGACATGTTCAACGGCATTCTGATCCTGCTCGAAGGCCAGTTCAACGTCGGCGACCAGGTGAAACTCGCCGGGCTCTCCGGAGTCGTCGAATCGATGACGCTGCGCAAAACCACGGTCCGCGACAGCGATGGAACGCTCTACGTGATTCCCAATTCGCAGATCACCACAGTGGCCAACCTGAGCGTGGACTATTCGGCGGCCACCGTAAACGTTAGCGTGGATTTTTCCGCCAATCCCGACGAGGTGTTGACCCTGCTCGGCCAAATTGCGATGGACGTGCGGAATTCCGAGCAGTTCCGCAGCGCATTCAAGGCCGATCCGCAGGTGCTGGGGGTCGATTCGGTCAAGGGCTCGCAGTTGATCTTCCCGGTGGTCTTCAAAACATGGCCGCAGCAGCAGTACGGC
The DNA here is from genome assembly GCA_035294185.1 of Occallatibacter sp. Classification (GTDB taxonomy): domain Bacteria; phylum Acidobacteriota; class Terriglobia; order Terriglobales; family Acidobacteriaceae; genus Telmatobacter. Next base: position 7,104 of record DATGLJ010000309.1, read on the forward strand.
CCGATTCGCGAGTTTCAGCGCCGCGTGCGGCTGGCGCTCGAGGAACGCCATATCCTGCCCGGCGACCCCAATCGCGTCTATGGCGCGGCGGCAACGGCCGCAATCCGGCAGACAGAATCGGCGCGCGATTCGCATCCCGACCCGACTACGCTCAAGCCGCAGGAGAGCAATCCCTTCGCAGCGGAATAAGCTGGCGGCGGGTTCAGCCTGAAAGCGCTTCGAGAAGCTTGCTGGAGTCTGTAATCGGCGGCAGGCAGGCGCGGTTTTTGCAGACCAGCGCCCACGCCGCGGCGCCGGCCGGAACCGGAACGTTCAAAATGGTTTCGGCGAGCGCTTCGGGCAGCGCGTCCCTGTTGAGGCTGGAAGGATCGAGACGGATAATCGTCTTGTTCACCGCATATCCGGCGACGGCCGTCGCTTTAAGGCGCGCGGCTTCCGGCCCGGAACCGACGATCACAATCTGCACCGGCTCTTCGAGCAGCCGCTCGATCGCCAGTCCATAGCTGCCGGCGTAGAGACCGAAATGCTCCACGATGCCGGCGAAGGAGGCCAGCGTATCTTCGGCAATGTTGCGGTATTCGCTGCGGCCGCTCAGCTCGGCCAGGCGCAGCAGCCCCGAGGCTGCGGTCGGATTGCCGGCCGGCGTGGGCGCGTCCTGCAGCGGCTTGCGCCGGGCAGCCAGCGCTCCCAGCGGAATAACGCCGGTTTCGGAAGCGGGCGCATCGAAAAACGCTCCGGCGGCGCGATCGTAGAAGCGCGCAATCATTGCGTCGGCAATCCGGAGGGCGGTGCGGTAATAGCGTATCTCGCCGCGCGACAGCCATGCATCGATGCAGGCATGCAGCGTAAAGGCGTAATCGTCCAGCGTGCCCGGCACGCGTTCGGCGGAAACGAGCCCACCGGGATATGCAATGACATGCCAAAGCGCGCTGTCGCCATCCCAGGCTTCGGCGAGCAGACGGTCGAGGGTGAGCAGAGCAAAATCGCGCGCCGGCTCCATGCGCAGAACGCGCGCCGTCTCAAGGTAGGCCGTAACGGCCATTGCATTCCAGCCGGTGTAGAGCGTGCGGTCGATGAAGGGCGCAGGCCGCTTGCTGCGCGCCGCCAGCAGCTTGCCGCGGGCCCTGTCAATGATTGCGCGCAGGTCCGCTTCGGTCTTGTCAGTGTCGTGCGCCAGCTCGTCGAGCGAGTGTTTCACGTGCAGCACGTTCTTCGCCGGGTTGTGATGCATGTCGCCCAGCGCGCCGATGTCCCAGTAGAGGGCGGCAACCTCGAACTCTTCGGGGTCGAGGACCGCCCGGGCCTCCTCGACCGTCCAGGTGAAGTAGTCGCCGTCGTCGTCGAGTCCGACATCGGCGTCCTGGGAGGCGTAAAAGCCGCCGCGCTGGCGGTCGGTCATTGTCGAATCGAGCCAGGCAACAATCTCCCGCGCCGTCGTGAGAAACTCTTCGTGCACCAGCGTCTGAAAGCCGTGGACGTAGTTGCGCAGCAGCTCGGTGTTGTCGTAAAGCATTTTTTCAAAGTGAGGAACAACCCAGCGCTCATCGACCGAGTAGCGATGGAAGCCTCCGGCAATCTGGTCGTAGACGCCGCCGCGCGCCATTTTCTGGAGCGTGAGGGTGAATGCCTTCCGCGCCTGATCGTTGCCGCGGCTGGAGGATGCCTGCAGCAGCAGGTCGAGCGCCGCCGGGTGCGGAAATTTGGGCTGCGAGCCAAAGCCGCCATTGCGCGGATCGAAAGTGGCCACAATCGCGGCGACGAGCCTGTCGACCAGCGCAAGGTTCAGCTCAGCGCCGCGGGCCGAAAAACTCTCGTTGTGCTCGATGGCAGCCATCACACTGGCCGCGGTTTCCAGCGCTTCGCCGCGGCGCTCGCGCCACACCTGCGCCATAGCCGCCAGCACGCGCATGATCCCGGGCCGGCCATAGCGGTCATCGCGCGGAATATACGTACCGCCGAAATAGGGCCGCCCATCGGGCGTGAGGAAAGCAGTCAGCGGCCAGCCGCCCTGCCCGCTG
>DATGLJ010000310.1:0-11387 GCA_035294185.1 Occallatibacter sp.
CAGGGGAACGGTGAGCCAGGCTGCCTCGCGCCAGAGGCGATAGCGCGCAGAGGGAGCGTGGCGCAGGCTGTCGTAGAGCGTCATGCCGGCGAGCGTGAGCGGAATAGCGATAGAGGTTTCCTTGCACAGCGCGGCGGCGGAGAACCAGAGCGCCGCGGCGACGGGACGGCGGCCGCGCTCGGGCAGTGCGTAGACCATGCCCCAGATCGAGCAGGCGGCGGCGAAGATATCGGCGTGGGCCAGCGAGCTCTGCGCAAACCAGACCGGGTAAAGGCCGGTGAGCAGCGCGGTCCAGAAGGCCACCGAAGGCGCGCAGACGAGCAGCGCGGCCAGACGCCAGACGCCAAGCAGCGCCAGGGCCGCAACCATAAGCACGGCCTCGCGCGTGACCTCGGGCAGAAAGCCTGAGGCCTTCCACCAGAGGGCGAGATAGATGCCGGGCAGCGGCGGATGGGCGTTGGTAAGTGTGGAAACGGGGATCAGCGAACCGGTGCGGAAGAAATCCCACGCGGCGGGAATGTAGTAGCCGGCTTCATCCCAGTAATAGGGCAGGCGCAGCAGAGCGATGTGCGTGAGGTAAAGCGCCGCGAAGATGACCGGAAAGATCATCCACAGGGGCAGTGGGGCGTCGAGCCATGGATTGAGAAGCCGCTTCAGTCGCAAGAACGCGCTCCCTGGCGATCGGCGTGCGCTCGCTCTGCTTTCTTCATCCTGCCGGCTCCTCCATTGCGCAGCTGCTGTTGACGTTGCCCTCGCCCGATCTCCCGAACCGATGCGCCAGACCTCAATTTACCGGACCGGCGGGAAACGGCGGCCCTTTGGGCTCGAGGTTGAGCGCGCCAAAGGCCTGCTCGTACTGAGCCAGGTTCTGGCCCAGCACGTTCCACAGGGCCTTGGCCTGCTGCGGGCTGAGGAAGATGGCTGCGTGATTGCGAATCGTCACCTGATCGGGGCTGTCGCTGGAGGCAAGGCCGAAGACGAGCTGAAAATCCCACACGCTGACGCGCACCTGCACACTGTTGGCGTAGGACTCGCGGTAGTCGGGCGTCTGGGTAAGATTCAACTGGGGTTGCGCTGGTGTCTGACTCATGATGAGAACAGATTACGCTGCGAGGGGCTGTTGCTCACAGCGGGGGCTGGACAGGGGGAAAAACGGCCCGGGAATGAAAAAAAACTGATCCGGTAAGGTTGAACTGCTGAGAGCAGCCGGCCGGAGAATGCAGCCGGCATGCAGACGCAATTCTTTTTCTGTCAGCAATATCTGGACTGGATACGGCCATGCTGTCATCGCCGCTGCCCGGCCCGCCTCTCCCCCGCCTGCGCTTTGTTCGCGCAATTTCGATCCGCGCCGCGTCTATACTGATGACTGGCTATGCTTCCCTATCTGCATTTCGGACGCCTGAACATCCCCACCTTCGGCCTCATGCTCTGGCTGGCTGCTGTTACTGCCGCCGTGATTGTAGATCGCGGATTCCGCCGCGCGCGCATCGCGGCCGACGCGGTGGGAATCGTCGCCATCGCCGTGGTTGCCGGCATTGTGGGAGCCAAGATCTGGCACGTGCTCGACACTCCTTCCGAATTTCGCGAAGCCGGCTGGCGCGTGCTCTGGGATACGGCCGGGTTTGCCTGGTATGGCGGCCTTGTCTTCGGCATCGCCGCGCTGCTGGCTCAGGGATGGCGCGCAAAAATCGGCCCGCTCCGTATGCTGGATCTCGCTGCTCCGGCTGCCGCCGTCGGTTACGCCATCGGCCGCATCGGCTGCTTCCTCTCCGGAGACGGCTGCTACGGCATCGCAACCTCGCTGCCATTTCCGCTGGGCATGAGCTTTCCTCAGGGAATTGAGCCGACCGCGCCGGGCGTGCGCGTCCTGCCCACGCCGCTCTTCGAGCTCGGCGCCGGACTGCTCATTGGCTGGTATCTGTGGCGCCGCGCGGGCAGGCCGCACCCGGTAGGCATGATCACCGGCCAGTATCTTCTGCTCAGCGCTCTGGCACGCTTTCTGGTTGAATTCATCCGCCGCAATCCAAAGGTGTTCCTGGACCTGTCAAACGCGCAACTGGCCAGTCTCGGGGCCGCACTTGCCGGCATCGCTCTGATCCGCTGGTCAGCCCGTCAGACCGCCGCGCATCCGGTCCTCGCCGACTCCGCCGTGGAAAAACCCGCCTGAACAACCTATACGAATAGAAACTTTTTGGAAGCTAGGACAGCCGCTTCAGGAACGCCAGCGCTTCGGCGAGCTGAGGGAACCGTGCTTCCTCGGCCTTGAACTCCGGCGAGTGGACGCATCGCCGAAGACCACGCATGCGCACCGGGTGCTTGAGGTGCAGCATCTCGTGATAGAGCAAATACTCGATTGCGTACCGCGGGCTCGACGGCCGGTCGAAGACGCGGCTCACCACGATCGTGTTGTGCGCCGCGTCGTAGTGCCCGAGCGACCGCGTGGCCATGTGCTCGCTCCAGGTCAGCTCGGGCCGCCCCAGAAGCCCTCCGAAGAAGCGCAGATTGAGCGAGTCGAAGACTTCCTCGAGGTGGTAAAAACGCCCTTCCGGCCCCAGGTAGCGCTTGGTTCCGCGCGCGTGCCGAATCAACTCCGTCTGCCGGGCCACCGCCGAACTGGAAGCGAACCGCTTGTAGCGCAGGTTGTGCGCCGGCTCAATCGGCTTCCTGTAGAGCTTGGCCAGCAGGATGTGCGCAATGGCGCGCAGCACAGGCTCGGGCGCGCCTTCCAAAAGATCGGAAAGACTTACCAGGATCTTGCCTTCGCGCAGCCGGATCGTCGTATTCAGCGATGTAAACCGGCGGAAGCGCACGGCGATGGGCGGCATCGGCGCACGCGGCCGCAGGGCGCGATACTCCTGCTCAAAAATGGGCAAAACTTCCAGGGGCACCATTAAAAGCATAGCAGGGCCTCAGGAATCGACGCCAAAGCAACCCATCCGGTCCATAATTCAGGCCCCATCATGTCCGCTTGATGTCATCGACCTTGCGCAGGCGTTTCTTCATCCGTTTTTACGGGACTGCAACGGCGTGCATAAATGCGGGCCGTTGCGCAATCCAGTCTTTCGGATGCAGTCTGTTTCGCTGCCGGCCGGCGGCGGTTTGGCTTGTTTGCGGCCTGTCCGAACGTTCGTGCGCAGCGGGATTGCGCCGCGCCGGCCGGCGGCGCAAGTGCAGTAAGGCCGTGGATTTTCACTTATACCCAAACGACTGCTGCGCGCATCGCCGCAGGCGCGCAATGCCGGTTGCGCCGCTCAGGCCGCGCGTTTTCCGGCTGCGGGACTCTCCCTCAGGGCGCAAGTCTGCATCGTAAGCAGTGAATTAAAGAGCGGCGCTAAAGTCGCTCGATTGGCGCTGTGAGGAGAAAGGAGAAGGAGGAATTTCTCATGAAGAAGTTGCTGGGCTTAATACTCGTGACAGGGATTGCAGTCTCCGCACGCGCCTCCGATACCGGGGACATCCAGAAGCTCGATTCCCGACTGCAGTCGGCGACGACGACGCTCGAACAGATCGAGAGCGTCAAGGACAAAGCAATCCCGGATGAAATTGCGCGCAGAGCATGGTGCGTGGCCGTGGTGCCGAGCGTCATCAAGGGCGCGATCGGCATTGGCGCAGAATACGGCCAGGGCGTGGCTACCTGCCGCAACAAAAACGGCTGGAGCGCTCCGGTCTTCATCCGCCTGGCCGGCGGGTCTTTCGGATTCCAGATCGGCGGACAGGGCACCGATCTGATCCTTGTGGCGGTCAATCAGAAAGGCATGGAAAGCCTGCTGCAGTCGAAATTCAAAATCGGCGGCAATGCCTCGGCCTCCGCAGGTCCGATCGGCCGTACGGCGCAGGCCGCTACGGATATAGGCATGCGGGCTCAGCTGCTCACCTGGTCGCGCAGCCGCGGCATCTTTGCCGGCGTCGACCTGAGCGGCGTCAGCGTCAGTCAGAATGCGCTCGATACCAACACGCTCTACGGCACCTTTCATAACTTCGATACCATTCTCAGCGGCCAGGTGCCGCCGCCTCCCGTGACGCGCCCGTTCCTGCGAGCCGTCACTCAGTACTTTGGCGATGCAAGGCAGTGGTACGAGCAGCGCGACGAGCGGAAAAAAGAGCACTGATGGCAAAAACCCGCCAGCTCGCCATCTTCGATCCGGTTCGACCGGGCGATCCGGCGGAAAATTCGCGCCGCCTCAACCGGCCGGATGCTCTATCGGGACTGCTGCAATGGATATGGAACCGGTCAATGACGATGCCCGGGCACAGCAAATGGCCGGCTGCGCGCGGCTCTCTCCGGGGCTGTTCGCCCTGCCGGCCGAGAGCATCGCCGAATCGCTTGCTTCGCGCGAGCTCTCGCCGCAGGGAGCATCCTCGGGCCTGCGCCTGCTCACCTTTTACATCAGCTACGCGGCCAAATGGCTGAGCCCCTCGCGGCGGCGCAAGCTCGAGAAGGCGAAGAAGCTGTTGAGCGACCGCATCACACGCGAGGCGCAGGACCACGCGGATCAGACCTCCTGAGGCGCAGCGTGCCAAGCTGAAAAAGGCAAAATTATTCCGCGTCCGGTTAATCTGAAGCGCCGCCTGCAGTTGGTCTTTTCATCAATACTTCACAATCGCCGCAAATGAATCCGGCTTCAGGCTCGCCCCGCCCACCAGCGCGCCGTCGATCTCTTCCTGGCCGATCAGCGCCGAAGCATTCTCCGGCTTCACGCTGCCGCCATACAGAATCCGCATTGCAGCGGCAACCTCCACGCCGAACAGCTTCGCGACTTCCGCGCGAATAATGCGGTGCGCATCGGCGGCAATCTCCGGCGTGGCTGTCCTGCCCGTTCCGATGGCCCAGACCGGCTCGTAGGCGATTACAATCGGCCTGGCCGCCTCGGCCGTGATCCCTGCAAAAGCGCCCGTCACCTGCGTCCTGAGCACGCCGGCCGTCTTGCCGGCTTCGCGCTCTTCGAGAACCTCGCCTACGCAAACCACCGGCACAACGCCGTGCTTCAGCGCCGTATGCAGCTTCTTGTTCACAATCCCGTCGGTCTCGCCAAAGTATTGCCGCCGCTCCGAGTGCCCGATCAGCGTATGCGTTCCGCCCACTGCCCGCAGCTGCCCCACCGAGGTCTCGCCGGTGTAGGCGCCCTCTTCGGCAAAGTGGATGTTCTGCGCGCCCACGGCAACGTTCGAAGCCTTGCATGCGGCAACGACGGTTGGCAGCAGTACCGGAGACGGAAACAGCGCAATCTCGTCCCGCGTATGGCCCTTGACCATCGGCAAAAACGCCTCAACAAACGCCTGCGCCTCGGCCGGCGTCTTATACATCTTCCAATTCGCAGCAATCAGTGCTTTGCGAGCCATGTTTCTCCTGGGTTTTCTCGAATGAATAGAACCTTCAGCTTCAATTCTATGAGACCGAACTGCGCCACCCGGTTCCGTTCGCGGGACAAACCGGACCTGCCTGGAAAATCCGGGCGTACGCGATAAGTGGAAGCGGTTGACCCGCCGCAAAGTCTCCTGCTTGCTCGATACGCATGTCCTGCTCCGGGCAACATTCAGCGAATCCTGTTCGGGGCGACAGGCCGCAAAGGCTATCAATCTTGCGTCGCGCGAAGACAGAATCGCGATTTCAGCCATTACGCCCCGGGAGATCGCCTTGCCGGCGGCTCGACGCCAGCCGTTAAAAACAAAAACCGCACCCGGCAAGCCGGATGCGGTTTCTTTTAACTAACCACTGATCACTTTTTCTCCGTCAGCGCCTCGACGCCCGGCAGCTTTTTGCCTTCCAGAAACTCCAGCGAAGCCCCGCCGCCCGTCGAGATATGCGTAATCTGATGCGCCACGCCGGCCTGGTTGATTGCGCTTACCGAGTCGCCGCCGCCGATGATCGAAGTTGCCGCGCGATTCGCCGCCACGGCCCGCGCAATCGCATTCGTACCCACGGCAAACCGCGGAAACTCGAAGACGCCCGCCGGTCCGTTCCACACGATCGTCCTGGCGGCCGCAACCGCTTCCTCAATGGCCTTCACGGTCTTCGGCCCGATGTCCAGCCCCTGCCATTCTTCGGGGAAGTCCTTCGACGTGTCCCATTCCTGCGTTTTGGCCTCGGCGTCGAACTTGTCAGCCAGAACATTGTCCACCGGCAGCATCAGCTTCACGCCCCTGGCTTTTGCCTTCTCGAGAGCATCCTTCGCCATGCCGATGCGATCTTCCTCGACAAGAGATTTGCCTGTTTTTATGCCCAGCGCACGCTGAAAGGTATACGCCATGCCGCCCACGATCACCAGCGTATCTACCTTATCGAGCAGGTTCTGGATCACGTCGATCTTGCCTGAAATCTTCGACCCGCCAATGATGGCCACGAACGGCTTTTCCGGAGCCCCCAGCGCTTTGCCGAGATAGCTGATCTCTTTCTCCATCAGCAGTCCGGCCACGGCGGGCTTGAGATAATGCGTAATCCCCTCGGTGGAAGCGTGCGCCCGGTGCGCTGCGCCAAAGGCATCGTTCACATAGATCTCGGCGAGCTTCGCCAGCTTTCCGGCAAACTCCGGATCGTTGGCTTCTTCCTCGGCATGGAAGCGCAGGTTCTCGAGCAGCAGCACCTGGCCGCTTTCGAGCTTGCGCGCCATCTCCTCTGCGACTTCGCCCACGCAGTCCGGAGCAAAGGCCACGTTCACGCTCGCGCCCAGGCGCTTGTCCAGCAGTTCGCGCAAGCGGTCAACCACAGGCCGCATCGAGTACTTTGCGTTCGGCTTGCCCTTTGGCCGGCCGAGATGCGAAGCCAGGATCACCCTGGCCTTATGCCTGAGCGCGTACTCGATCGTTGGCAGCGTCGCCACAATGCGCGTGTCATCGGTAATAGTCGAGCCGTCTTCGGTCAACGGCACATTGAAATCCGCGCGGATGAAGACCCGCCTGTTTGCGAGATCAATATCGCGGATCGAAAGCTTGGCCATCGAAATCTGCCTCCCCCAAATATCCCGAATCTTGCAGCAATGAGTGGTCAGCCAACGCAGCTGACGCACAGATGAAACATGACCGTCCGGCCGCGATCGCCGGGCCTAGTCCTGCACTGGAGCCGCTTGGCCTTCCGGAATTACCGCATCCATCTCCATCTCGATGCGCCAGGCCGGATTGAGCAGCGTGGCCACGACCACCATGGTCGCCGCCGGCCGCACGGCTCCGAAAAACTCGCCATGCACGCCTCCCACCGCTTCCCAATCCTCGGCATGCGTCAGGTACATGCGCGTCCGCACAACATGCTCCAGCCGCGCTCCGGCCCTGCCCAGCGCCTCGGCGGCAATCGCGAAGATGCGCCGCGTCTGCCCCGGCCGCGTCTTCATTGTCTGCGCCCACCGGCCCTGTGCCCGCCAGGTGAACAACATTCCCCACGCGCACGGCGCGCGAAAACCCGATAATCGGCTCGTACGGCGATCCGCCGCTGATATTTGTCCGCATCGTATCCAGAGCTCAGGGTTCAGATATCGGAAGCAGAGGGAACAGAGTGGCGAGAGAGCCTTCGTGCTCCCTCGCGCCCTTGTTCCCTCGCCAACTGCTTTACAGCCCCTTCTTTGCCAAAAAGCCGATCAGGTCCACAACGCGGTTCGAGTAACCCCACTCGTTGTCGTACCAGCTCAGCACCTTCACGCTCTGGCCCACCACCTTGGTCAGCGCCGCGTCCACGATCGAGCTGCGCTTGTCGCCCTTGAAGTCCGAGCTCACCAGCTCATGCTCTTCGTAGCCCAGGATGCCCTTCAGGTCGCCGCTTTCGCTGGCCGCCTTCAGCGCCGCGTTTACGGCCCTGGCGTCTGTGGTCTTCTCGCTGATGAAGGTCAGATCCACGAGCGAAACATTCGGCGTCGGGACGCGGATGGCGAACCCATCCAGCTTGCCCGCAACCTCGGGGATCACCAGCTTCAGGGCCTTGGCCGCGCCCGTCGAGCTGGGAATCATGTTCAAAGCCGCCGCGCGCGCACGGCGCAGGTCCTTGTGCGGGAAGTCGAGAATCACCTGGTCGTTCGTGTAGCTGTGGATCGTGGTCATGATGCCGCTCACCAGACCGACTTCCTTGAGCAGCACCTTCACCACAGGCGCCAGACAGTTGGTCGTGCAGCTTGCGTTCGAAATCACATGGTGCTTCGCCGGATCATACTTGTCCTGGTTCACGCCCAGCACAAGGGTGATGTCCTCGTTGGTCGCCGGCGCGGAGATAATTACCTTCTTCACCGTCGCGCCCAGGTGCGCCTTGGCCTGCGCCGCATCTGTGAAACGGCCGGTCGACTCCACCACAATCTGCGCGCCGACATCTGCCCACGGCAGCCTGGCGGGATCCTTCTCGGCGTACACCTTGATCTTCCTGCCGTCGACGGAAATGTAGTCATCGCCTGCTTCGATCCTGTTGGGCAGATTCCCCAGAATCGAGTCGTACTTGAGCAGGTGCGCCAGAGTCGCCGGGCTCGTCAGGTCGTTTACCGCAACAAACTCCACCTCCGGATTGCCGACCGAAGCCCGGAAAACATTCCGTCCGATGCGGCCAAAGCCGTTGATTCCAACCTTCACTGCCATGAATTGCTCTCCTTTGTCCCCTGTTGAGAATGGATGATGAGTCGTGTCCTGTGTGTTCGGAACCTGCCCGAGAACGATTCCACCAAACTCTTCATCGTAACACCCAACACCCTGTGCCCTGTTTCGGCACATCGGCTAACCTGTCTTTCGCACAGGCTGCCTGCGCGCGGCGTCGCGCGCCGGCTCTGCGGGCGTATGTGACGGCGCGCACAAGATTTGCAGCCTTTGTGGCCGGTGTGTTATTCCGTTATTTGAACGCTGGAAAGCTGCTGCGCCCGCGTATGTCATCGATCCACACTCGCTCCCGCCGCAGCGCTCTATGGCAGAGCAGGTTGCCAAACGCATGAGAAGACGCTCCAGACGCGCACCCAACACATCGGAATCGACAGGCAAGATCGGCCAGGAGCTTCCTGCCAACCAGCCTGCTCCGCTTGTCCCGCACTATCCCGACGATCTGCCCGCGCCTGGCGGGCAGCAGACTCAGCCGCGGGCCGAACGCCAGGAGCGCGGCGCGCCGCCGCTGCGCGCTTCTCAGCCCGCCCGCACAGACTGGAATCATCAGCGCGGATCCGGCCGTCTCGAAGTAGAAACCCAGCCCGAAATGCCCACCCAGGCCCCGCCCGAAGTGCAGCGCTCGCCCAACGCACCGAAGGGATTCGTCGTGCTGGCCATCGGCCTGCCCGGCTCCGGCAAAACCACCTGGTTTGGCCGCCGCGGCATCACCCCGCTCTCGAGCGACCTCTTACGTAACATCCTCTTCGACGACGTGGAAGAGCAGCGCTACCAGGGACTGGTCTTCTCCACGCTCCGCTCGCTGCTGCGCGCCCGCCTCATCGCCAAAATGCCCATGAACTATGTGGACGCGACCAACCTCTCTGTCCATGAGCGCCGCCAGTGGATCAAGATGGCCAAGAGCTTCGGTTACGAGGTCCAGGCCGTGTTTTTCGATGTGCCGCTTGAGGTTTGCCTCGATCGCAACCGGAAGCGCGACCGCAGCGTCAGCGAAGAGGTGATGCGCAAAATGGCCGAGAAGCTCAAGCCGCCGGTCTTCGAGGAGGGCTTCGAGAAGATCACAGTCGTGCGCGTCAAAAACCCGGCATAACCGCCTGCGAGGTCCGAACAACCATCGGGTTGGCCAGGACAGAATTCAATTTGTTCTCGTCCTGGCGTTCACGGCCTGCATACAGCTTTCAGATGCCCATGCGGTTCATCGCCGAGCGCTCCGTCTGACGCGCCGACGCTGTCCGCGCGAGCCCTTCAGCTATGCTTCCCCTTCCACTCCGCATACGGCCCCTGGAAGTCCTCGATCCGGCCGTGATCGAACACCCACAGCCGCGTCGCCACCTCGTCGATCAAGTCGTGGTCGTGCGTCACCAGCAGGACCGTGCCCTCGTACCGCTGCAGCGCAATGTTCAGGGCGTTGATCGATTCGAGATCCAGATGGTTGGTCGGCTCGTCGAAGATCAGAATGTTCGGCTTGGTCAGGATCAGCTTGCAGAAGACAAGCCGCGCCTGCTCGCCGCCGGAAAGCGCCTTGGTCGGCTTCGCGCCTTCTTCGCCGCTGAACAGCATCTGACCCAGAATCCCGCGAATCTCCTCGACCGTCGCCTTCGGATCCCAGCGGTGCAGCCACTCGGCCACCGTCAGACCGTGCTCAATTGTCGAGCCCACGTCCTGCGGGAAGTAGCCCACCTGCGCCTCGTGTCCCCAGAACACCGAGCCTGAGTCGAGCGTAAAATCCTTATCCGCAAGCCCTGGATAATTGGCCAGCAGACTCTTGAGCAGCGTCGTTTTGCCCGCGCCGTTGCGCCCCATCAGGCACACCTTTTCGCCGCGCAGCACGTTCGCGCTAAACCCGTCCAGCACCTTCAGATCGCCGTAGAGCTTCGTCAGGTGCTTGAACTCCAGCACATGCTTGCCGCTCGGCCGCGCCTGGTCAAAGCGGATATACGGCCGCTGAATATTCGACCGCGCCAGCTCGTTGGTCTGCAGCCGCTCCACTTCCTTGCGCCGGCTCGTCACCTGGCTTGACCGCGTGCCGGCCGCGAACCGCGCAATAAACTCGTTCAACTGCGCAATCTTCTTTTCGCGCTGCGCATTTTCAGCCTCGAGCCGGGCCCTGATCTGCGTTTTTGCCATCACCATGTCGTCATAGCCGCCCGTGTAGGTGATGATCGTCTGGTAATCGATATCGGCCGTGTGCGTGGTTACGCTGTTCAGGAAATGGCGGTCGTGCGAGATCACGATCAGCGTGCCGTCGTAACTGGTCAAAAAATCCTGCAGCCAGTGGATCGAGTCCAGGTCGAGATAGTTCGTCGGTTCGTCCAGCAGCAGGGCTTCGGGCTTGCCGAACAGCGCCTGCGCCAGCAGCACCCGCACCTTCTGGCCGCCCTGCAGCTCGCCCATCTTGCGCTCGTGCAGCGGCTCGGGAATGTCCAGCCCATCCAGCAGCACGGCCGCGTCGGCCTCGGCCGTATACCCATCCTCGTCGCCGATGATTCCCTCGAGCTCGCCCAGCCGCATGCCGTCTTCGTCGGTCATTTCGGCCTTTGCGTAAATGCGGTCCCGCTCTTCGAGCGCCGCCCACAGCGGCTTATTGCCCATGATCACCGTGTCGATCACGCGGTAAGCATCGAAGGCAAACTGCTCCTGGCGCAGCACGCCCAGCTTGCGCGGCCGCACCACTGTACCCTTCTGCGGCTCCAGTTCGCCGGTCAGGATTTTCATGAACGTCGACTTACCCGCTCCATTCGGCCCCGTCAGGCCATAGCGCCGGCCGGCTACAAACGTCGTGCTTACGTCCTCGAAGAGCACCTTCGAACCGTAGCGCATGGTTACATTGC
>DATGLJ010000311.1:0-3415 GCA_035294185.1 Occallatibacter sp.
CTGTTGACCGGCATCATCTATCCGCGCTGCCAGCTATTATCCTGAGGCATGGCCCCAGGCACGGCAACACGGATCGAACCAGCGCACCGAAGAACCTGCCTTAAGCCGGCTGTCCGCTGGCTTGCCGCCGGCGTTGCGCTGTTCTGGCTGTTCTGCGCGCTGATGCTCGTAGCCGCCCGCTGGGTCGACCCGCCAACCACCGCCGTGCACCTCGAGCGCCGCCTGCAGGCCTGGATTCACCGCAAGCCCTATCACGAGCGCTATACGTTCATCCCCCTCAGCCAGATCTCGCCCAATCTGCAGCACGCCGCCGTGGCCGCCGAGGACGCCCGCTTCTACCAGCACCATGGCTTCGACTGGCATCAGATCCAGATCGCAGCCGATGACGATTTCCACGGCGGCCGCACCCGCGGCGCCTCCACCATCACCCAGCAGCTTGTAAAAAATCTCTTCTTCGGAACGGGACGATCGTTCCTGCGCAAAGGCGCGGAGTTCACGCTTGTCCCGGTAGCAGAACTCGTCCTCGGCAAGCACCGCATTCTGGAGCTTTATCTCAACGTCATCGAATGGGGTCCCGGCGTATACGGAGCCGAAGCAGCATCGCATTACTACTACCGCACGGATGCCCGCAACCTCGACCGCGAGCAGTCCGCGCGTCTGGCCGCGATTCTTCCGGCCCCGCTCAGGCGCCGCCCCGACCGCATGAACCACTACAGCGAACTGATCCTTGAAAGAATGCGCCAGATGGGCTGGTAGCGCCGGCAGTGGATCATTTCCGCAGTTCGAAAAGGGTACGGGCTTCAGCTCGAGAAGGGTACAGACTTTAGCCCGTAACATCCTGCCTCCGCAACGCGTGCGGGGTTTTTAGCCTCTGAGGGAATGCGTATCCAGAACTCGCTCAAGAACGAACGGCGGCATCAGGAATTCTCTCCGCTATAATCTCCGAAAATCCCAACTGGGGCTGCCGCTTTGCCTTTGAAGACAGGCGAACTATCCGGGAAAGGCGCGCGAACGAACGGAGCCGCAGGCTTCGGCCTTTCGCCGGCGAGCCTGCGCACGCTGCGCTCGCTCAACACACCGGCGCGCATTCAGCGCTTCATCGATTCGCTCGAGTACCAATACGCCGACACCGCCTGGTCGCCGGAGCGCGCAATCCGCGAGCGCAAAGGACACTGCCTGGAGGGCGCTCTGGTGGCCGCCGCTGCGCTGCGCATCAACGGCTATCCCCCGCTGCTCATGGATCTCGAAGCCGTCCGCGACGACGACCACGTCGTCGCCCTCTACCGCGAGCGCGGCCTCTGGGGGAGCATAGCGAAATCGAACTTCGCCGGACTGCGCTTTCGCGCGCCCGTCTACCGGACGCTGCGCGAGCTGGCTCTCAGCTACTTTGACCAGTACTACAACCTGCGCGGCGAGCGAACCCTGCGCTCTTACTCGCAGGCAATCAACCTGCGGCGGCTCGACAACCGGCGCTGGATGTCATCGGAAGAAGACGTGTGGTGCGTCGCGGAGCTGCTGATTGCCGCCAGGCATTATCCGCTATTTCCGCACCGAGTGGCACGCGCGCTGCCGCGCCTCGACCGCCGAAGCTACGAAGCAGGAATGCACGGCTGGGTGCGGCACTGAGGTTTCCCCTGCCTACCGCCGTCCGAAACCTCTCGGCTGCACCGGCGGCCTGACCGGCAAATCCGTCTTGCCTTCGGGGTAGACGACCAGAAACCGCCCCGCGCCTTCGCCGCTGCTCGCCGTCTCAACGCCCTCAAGCCCGCGGCAGGCCATGTGCAGCAGCCGGCGCTCGCGGCTGTTCATCGGCGGAAAGCTGTACGGCATGCCCGTGCGGCGAACCTTCTCCGCGGCGGTCTCGGCCGCCATGCGCAGCTCCCGCGCGCGCAGCGCCTTAAAGTTGCCGGCGTCGAAGCTGATCAGATCATGCTCGCGCGGCTCCAGCCGGAGCATCTGCGCGGCGACGGTCTCGAGCGCGCGCAGCAGCTCGCCATTATGCGCTGTCACCATGGGCGCGTCGGGCCCGCCCAGCTCCACGTAAATCTGGCGCGCTTCAAGCCCCTCGGGGTCGCGCGCGCCCTCGCCCGCAGTGATGCGGAACTTCAGGCGCAGTCCGCCCAGCTTATTCAGGGAGTTGAGGAATCCGGCAATCTTCTGTGCAGCTTCCTGCAAATCGGCGATCGGCATATCGTACATCAGTATCGCAGAGCGGGCCCGCATCGTGCGCGACAAAAGCGCCAATGGTAATCGTCCCGCATCGTCGCGGCGGCCAGCGCCGGGAGGATACAATTCCAATTTTGGTTGTGGAGGAGGAAAATCTTGGGCCCTGATCCTGGAAAACACACTGCGATTACGCGGCGCGATGCGCTCAAAGGCATCGGCGGCCTGATAGCCGCTTCCACTGCGGCGTCTGCTTCCTCATCGGCTGACGGCAGCCAGGCCGCCAAAAACACAGCCGCCGCTGCGCAGCCGCGCACACCCGGCGCTCTGCCCGCGCGGCCCAACATCCTCTGGATCACCGGAGAAGGCGTGCCGACGAGCGCGCTCAGCTGCTACGGCAGCCGGCTCATCGAAACGCCCAACATCGACCGCATCGCCAAAGAAGGACTGCGCTTCACAAATTCCTTCACCACCAACGGCCTCTGCGCGCCCAGCCGCGCCACGCTGCTCACCGGAACCTACAACCACATCAACGGCATGTACGGCAATCCGGATATCCCTTCTGAGCAGACCGGGACCATGGTGCCGCATTTCGATCCGGCGCAGGAGACATTCCCCAAAATTCTCAGGCGCCATGGCTATCAGACCGGCATGGTTGGCAAATGGCACCTCCCGGTAAACCCCGCGCACACGGGCTTCGATTACTTCGTCTACAAAAACGGTGCGGGCGGCCCGTACTATGAGCCCACCGGCTATCTCGGCAACCCGAGCCTCGGAAGCGACGAGGTTCAGAAGCAGGTGCACGAGGGCTACGAGACCGACGTCATCACTGACCTCACCATCAAGGGCATCCGGCAGTTCAGGGAGAAAAACGAACAGCAGCCATTCCTCATGATGGTGCAGTACTTTAACGCGCACCGCCCTTTCGAGCCGCCGCATCAGTACGAGCACATCTACGACGGCGCGAGGATTCCCGAGCCCGGCACCTTCTGGGACGACTACGCGCACCGCTCCGGCGCGGCCCGCTCAGCGCGCATGCGCATTGCAGAGATGCCGGACTTCAACCCGCCCTCCTACCTCACGCCGCGCCAGCGCAAGCAGTGGAACTACCAGAGGTTCATGGAGCACTTTCTGGGCACGCTGCGCGCCCAGGACGACAACATCGGCCGTTTGCTCGATTTCCTTGACTCAAGCGGCCTTGCGCAAAACACCGTCGTCGTCTACACCACCGATCACGGCTTCTTTCTGGGCG
>DATGLJ010000312.1:0-5708 GCA_035294185.1 Occallatibacter sp.
AACTCACATTATTCTTTGACGGCGGCTCATCTCAGGCTGTTCCCGGCGCATGGTCCGGCTACAGCCTTACACAGCTTGAGTCCGCGGTCTACAGCTACGTTAAATCCGAGATCGAAGCATATCGCGCTGCCGGCGTGATGCCCGACATGGTCTCCGTCGGCAACGAAGTCGACACCGGATTCTTCGGTTCGCTGGCCTCGCCGGGCTCCAGCTTCAGCAACTTCGCCGCGGTCGAGCAGCAGGCGATGCAGGCCATTCTGGACGCCTCGTCCGACACCTCCCTCGGACCAGCTATCCCGCCGCCTCTGCGCTGCATCCACATCACGCCGGCGTGGAACCTGACCAGCTTCTTCACCGAAGCCAGAAGCAGCTCCATTCCCTTCGACGCCATCTGCCAGAGCTACTACCCGATGTTTCACGGTCCGCTCACCGCGGCGCAGGCCGCAGCCTCCAACCCCGGCAATCAGCCCGTCGAGCAGACCGTGCTCACCGACGCGGCCAACTCCATCGGCGTTCCCATCTTTCTTATCGAGGTGGGCGAACATTACGAAAATGGCTTCGATGCCAACGATCCCTGGTATCCGGCCACCGTCGCCGGCCAGCGCCAGTTTCTTATCGACCTGGACGGCGTGCTCAAGGGCCTTCCCAATCATCTGGGCATGGGAATGGAATATTGGGACCCCGAAGGCGTGAACACCGCAAGCTCCGGCGGCGGATTCACCAACGGCGACGGACGCACTGACGGCACTTATGTCTGGAATGGCCTCACCCTCTTCGACAACGCCGATACGTCGGGCACATCGCTCTCCACCGCGCCGAATTATTCCGCGATCCTGGGCGGAGCCGACGCTCTGGGCGGCAAGCTCGACCCGGATCTCGCATATATGCTGGTGAACGCCGCCAGCGGACAGATCCTGACCGCGGCCGGCGCGGCAGGCTCTTCCGGCACGCCGCTGGCAACCGCGGCCAGCGATGGCGGCGCATCTCTCAACCAGCAGTGGTCCATCACGAGCAACGGCGACGGCTATCTGCAAATTGCGAATCTGAATGTGAGCGCAGGCGCAGCCGCGCAGGTTCTCGACAACTCGGGCTCCAGCACCGCGGGCAGCGCCGTTGTGCTCAACGCGGCATCTTCGGGCGATGCCTCTCAGGAGTGGAATCTCGTCACCGCCGGCGGCGGCAATTACGTCATCGTCAGCAAAAACAGCGGATTGGTTCTCGCCGCCACCGCCTCCGGCGCCATCCAGCAGCAATCGCCCGCCAGCACCGCCGCCGATTGGATCGTGCCCGCAAACAACCTGCAGGCATGGCAGATCGTTCCCGTGCATATCACCGAAGGCGGCTCGGCGCCGCCGCCGGCTTCGCCCACTTTCTCATTCTCGGCAAGCCAGAGCAGCCTGACGCTCGCTGCCGGCGCCAGCGCAACGCTTTCGCTCACCATTACGCCCGCCGGCGGCTATCAGGGAACGGTCTCTTTCAGTTGCAGTTCGACGCTGGCCGGCCTCGCCTGCAGCTTCAATCCGACCAGCCTCACCCTCAATGGATCGAACACCGCCGTCACCGGCAGCGTAACTATCACCGCGCCGTCCGCCATCGCGGCCCTGCGCCCGCTCGACGGCCCACGCATGCGCGCCTCTGCCTACGCGGCTTTTTGCCTGCTGCCGGCCGGCGTTCTTTTTCTGCTGCCGGCCGTATCGCGCCGGCGGAATATTCTCCGCCGCCTGCAGCAGCTCTTCGTCTGGCTGATGCTGCTGGTCTCCGCCTCCGCTTTCACCGCCTGCGGCAGCAGCAGCGGAGGAGGAGGAGGAGGAGGCAGCGGAGGAGGAGGCAGGACTCAATCGGAGACAGGCACGCTGACCATTACCGCTGCCGGATCGACAGGCAGCATCTCGCAGACCGCCCAGGTTGCAATCACGGTGAATTGACGGCAAAGGCGCGCCCCGGGGCGTTGCTGAACGGCGAGGAAGCCATCGCTTCGGGAGGGCCAATCCTACTTCCGGCGGATTTGCTTTGTCTTCAATCCCGCTATCATCCTGCTACGGCGTGTTTTCGGGTGCATCCCCGGAGCCGAGCAGCCTCTGCCGCAGGCAAAAGCCGCGCGGCGCGGTCTCGCGGCAGCTGCCAACGGCGAGAGGGGCGAATTTGCTGTCTCGCAATGAAGTTGCAAAAAGGGGATTCTTTGTGGCGTTATCGGGTTCCCGTTTGAATTCGGCCGCCTGTGAACATTCTGCTCAATCGGCAAAGACGCCGGACGGCTCGACTCCTATCCGCGTCGTGCTGGCCCTGGCGTCGGAACTCGATCGCTGGGCATGGAGCATCGTGATCGGCAATCAGGAGGATATGGAACTGGTCGCCACGCCCTCCTCGGGCCATCAGGTCTTCGAAGCCCTGAGCTCTCATGCCGCCGACGTGCTTGTTCTCGATGAGGAGATCCTCGGATCGTGCGACCAGAGTGCCCTGCTGGAGCGCACCGGCCGGCTGCATGCCTCGGGCCTGATCCTGGTGACAACGCACCAGCCGGATTACTCCATTGAGCCCTCCCAGTACCCGTTCCTCCACACGCGTCTGCTGAAAGGCTTCTCCGCCCCGAAGCTCCTCGACGCCATCCGCGCCGGCGCAAAGGATTCTGCGCGCCTCTCCGCTGCCGGCGAGCCGGGCTGACCGGCGCGGGCCAGCCTGCGCCCGCGCGGCAGGAGATTTGAGCGCAACCTTCAGATTCCGAAACGCAGAATCGAAGATCCGCGGTCATACCGGTCCTGCGCCGTTGCGGTGCAGCTCCCGCAAGGCCCGGTCGAGCGTCAGCTTCTGTTGCGTCAAGGCGGCCAATTCGGCATAATCGCCGCGCCGCTCGGCCTCGGCGATGCGCGCGCGGAGTTCCCGCTGGCGGCGTTCGATCAGCCGTTCCTCCAACTCCTGAATGGCGCTCCGGACCTCTTCCTCACCCGGCGAGCGGGTTTCGTGCAACAGCGCCTCGGCGACCAGCGCACGCTGCGCCGGGTCTTCCACCGCTTCCATGGGGTCGACTGCGCCGCGGCCGGCCAGCGCTTCGAGCGACGAATATGAGCCAAGCGCCTCAAATGCCTCCGGCAGCCGCTCCATCGCCTCGATCGCCAGCCTGCGCGCCTGCCCATGTTCCGGGTCGGTAATCGCCAGCGCCCGCAATAGCACGCGTTCCACTTCTGTCAGAGCCGTCGCCCGCGCCTCCATCCGTTCCCGCCGCCTGAGCGCCGCCTGACGCAGTTCTTCGCGCAGCAGTGCAGAATCAATCCCCAGCTTCTGCGCCGCGTCCAGCGCAAACTGATCGCGCGCCAGCTTCTCCGGCATGCGCCGGATATGCGGCAGCAGATAATTCATGGCCTTCACCTTCTGCTCGGCGCTGGCGCCGGGAAACATCTGCCGCGCACGCTCGATCAGGTAGTCGGCCTGGCGCCGCGCATTGCGCACCGCCTGCCGATACGCATCCGGCCCGCGCTCCCGTATGTAGCGGTCCGGATCGAGGCCGTCTTCGAGGGTGACAATCCTGATGGCGAATCCCTCTTCGGTCAGCAGGGAGATGGATTTCTCCGCTGCATTGGCCCCCGCCGCATCGGGATCGAAATTCACGACCACCTGCGACGTATGGCGCTTCAGCAGCAGCACCTGCTGCTCGGTAAATGCCGTGCCGCTGGTCGCAATCACATTCTGAAAGCCGCGCAGATAAACCGAGATGCAGTCCATCTGTCCCTCGACCAGCAGGGCAAACTCCATCTTGCGGATCGCCGTCTTCGCCTTATCGAGATTGAACAGCACGTTGCCCTTCGAGTAGAGCGGCGTCTCCGGCGAGTTCAGATACTTGGGACCAGATTTTTCCCCATCCGCCGCGCCCAGAATCCGCCCCGTAAACGCAATCACGCGCCCGCTCTCATTTGCAATCGGAAACATGATGCGCCTGCGGAACCGGTCGTAGAGCGGCCCGTGCGCTCCGTCGCCCTGCTCTTTTGCGCTGAACAGCCCGCTCTGCCGCAGCGTTTCGGCGTCGGCCATGCCGCTCAGCCGGTCGCGCAGCGCGTTGAAGCTGTCCGGCGCATAGCCGATCCTGAATTCTTTTATTCCCGTTGGATCAAGTCCGCGGCCGGTCAGATACTCGCGCGCCAGCGCCCCCTCCGGAGAGCGAAGCTGCTCTTCAAAAAACGCCGCCGCCGCCTCATGCAGCTCGAGAAGCTTTGCGCGCAGCCGCGCCTCGGCGGCCTGCTCGGGAGACGAAAATTCCCGCCTGGGCAGAGGAATTCCTGCCTTCTCGGCGACAATGCGCACGGCTTCGAGGAAGCTGACGTTTTCGATCCTGCCGATGAAGGTGAATACGTCGCCCGAAACGCCGCAGCCGAAGCAATGGAAGAACTGCCGCACGGCATGCACCGAGAACGATGGCGATTTTTCCTTGTGGAACGGGCACAGCCCGGTGTAATTCTGCGCCCCGGCCTTGCGCAGCCGGACATATCCCTCGACGATTTTGACGATATCGACCTGCTGCTTTACGGATTGGGCGAAATCGGTCACGGTGTGGACTTCATTTGAGAATAAAACCTTGCCCGGCCGGCGACGCTGCCGCGCGGCGTGTGGAAGAGGTGGAAAGAAAGGAAGCCGTGCTCGCGCCACTCGGCTTTCGCCTGCGGCAGCTTTGAGCCGCCGCAGCCCCAGCTCACGATCATGCAGACAATCATATTGATATCGATAAAGACCGGGCTAAACTCCGATCGAGCCGGGCGCATCACTCACTGAAGCCCCGGTCTTCAAAGGAGGGGTGCAGATGACTTCGGTTGCTTCGTCTCGTTTCTACACTGGATCGCATTCGCGCGGCTGGTCTGTGTTTCTGGGCATTCTGCTCATGATCGCGGGCGTGCTGTCGCTCACGCTGCCGCATGTGGCAGGCATCGCTGCCGGCTTCTTCTTCGGGTGGCTGGTTCTGTGCGCCGGCGTGGCGCACCTGATCTACGCCTGGTCCGAGCACGGCGCAGGACACGTTCTCTGGCAGATCCTCATCGGCATCGTATATCTGGCGGCCGCGCTGTACATGCTCATTTTCCCCGTGGCGGGCATGGCAGTCCTGACCCTGGTGCTGGCGTTTTACATTGCCGCCGCCGGCATTCTCGATATCGCCGAATTCGCCGCCCTGCATCGGCTGCGCGGCGCAGGATGGCTGCTGGCCGACGGCATTATTTCGCTCATTCTTGCCGGGCTGATCTTTGCGCACTGGCCGTCGCGATCCTTCTGGGTGGTGGGCGTGCTGGTCGGCATAAGCCTGCTGTTCAGCGGCATCGCCCGCCTGACGCTGCCCATGCAGTCGCGGGCGCCGCAGCTGGCCGGGGCTTAAACCGCACGGAGGCGGATCCGCCGCTCCGCAGCCATCTGCAAAAATGCGCCCGCCCGCCTCAGCGATGACGTGCTGCAGCCCGCCGGCGATCGGCGGCCGACGACCGGCTACGGCTGGACAACAGCGTTGTAGCCATCATTGAGCAGCTTGTTGCGCCACTGGTCGGCGATAGCGCGCGAGGCGAACGGACCGATGCGGACGTGGATGTAGTTGTCGGCCGGATCGCGGCGGGCGACGACGGGATAGTTCCGCTGGCGGAGAGCGTTGACAAGAACATCTGCATCCTGCGGTTCGGAGACGGCGGCGATCTGCACCATAAACTGCTGGGCGGGCAGAGGCTGCGCGGGAGCTGACTGCG
>DATGLJ010000313.1:0-7584 GCA_035294185.1 Occallatibacter sp.
CGGCAAAATCGGGCTGCGCGGAGGGCATGAGCAGATGGAAGAGCGCGATTTTTTCAACGAAACCACCGAACTGCGCACCCACATCCTCACCTGCCCCAAATGCGGCCAGGCGGCCGAATACAAAGTCACCTGGGTAGTCCGCCGCAAGCGCGCCCAGCTGCCGCGCGGCGCCGACGAGCGCGACCGCGCGCGTTTTGCCAAGGCGCAGTCCTACATGGTCCGCCGCGACGATAAGCTCGCCTGCCAGAACATCCGCTGCCGCAAGCCGTTCGAGATTACTACCCTGCAGTCGCTCGCCTTCCTGATGGACTGAAGAGCCGCTCCGGCAATAGCTCCGGGCGTAACCGCAGTGGTATCATTCAATCGATGTGCGGGCTCAGGTTGAACGGAGCAAGCCCGCCGGGAGAACGCAATGGCCAATCATCTTCTGCCCCCCGAGGAGCGCAATCTTACCCCCGACCAGGTAGAGGCTCTGGATAAGCGCCGCGACCTGGGCCATACCTTCCTCGTCATTGCCGGCCAGTTCACCGTTATCGCCACGGTGCTGCTGTTGTGGGTGGGCCAGGATCTGAGCTACAGTCCGGGCTGGGCTCATCCGATGGCCTATTACTTCTTCCTGGCCCTGATCCTTGTAGCCGGCTTCGGCATCGCCGGCCTGATCCTGCGCCGCGGAATGCCGCGCATCGATTAATCAATATCGGCCTCATTCATATCGGCCGCCATCGTCCCAGGACGGGCCTGGCCGCGTTTCTTTCAAAACGGAGTTCGAAGAAACTTCTCCAGCCGCCCGGCGTGTACATTGCTGCGCGCCGGATCGCAGTTTTTCCCCATTCTGCCGCCCGGCCCCGTTCCGGTCCCTGCAATCTGCCGGCAAGCGGTATAGCCTTGTAGTGTCGGCCCCTTAAGCGGCCCTGCCGATGGCGAATCTCCGAAAATCCGTTCCCGCCGCGACAGCTGCGGCGACGCGCCTCACCGATGGCCACGGCCGCGTCATCCACGACCTGCGCGTCTCGATCACCGACCGCTGCAACTACCGGTGTGTCTACTGCCGCACCGGCAAAGACGGCCCGCAGTATCCGGAGCTGGCAATCGACGAATATCTGCGCCTGATCCGGCTCTTCGTCGATCTGGGCATCACCAAGGTGCGCCTGACCGGCGGCGAGCCGCTGCTGCGCCGCGGACTGCTCGATCTGGTGCGCGAGCTGCGCCGCCTGCGCACGCTCCAGGACGAACCGCTCGATCTGGCTCTGACCACCAACGGCCACCTGCTCGACTCGCTGGCCGCGCCGCTCAAAGCCGCCGGCCTCGATCGCGTCACCGTGAGCATGGATGCTGTCGACGAGGCCACGTTCGAGCGGATCACCCGCACGCCCGGCAGCTTTCATACGGTACTCGGCGGCATCCGCGCCGCGCGCGCGGCCGGCCTCACGCCGCTCAAGATCAACTGCGTACTGCTGCGCGGCTTCAACGACGACCAGATCGAAGGCTTTGCCCGCTTCGCCCGCGAACAGGATGTCGTCGTACGCTTCATCGAGTTCATGCCGCTCGAAGAAGACCGCCTGTGGTCGCCGGAAATTGTCGTCCCGCTCAGCGAGATCGTCGATCGCATCGGCCGCGCGGGCCTTCCGCCGCTGGTTGAGATTCCGCGGCGCGACCCCGGCGAAACCGCGCGTCGCTACGCCTTCGCCGACGGCGCAGGCGAAATCGGCATCGTCGCGCCCGTCAGCCAGGCCTTCTGCGGCGCCTGCAGCCGCGTGCGGCTCACTTCCGACGGCAAGATCCGCACCTGCCTTTTTTCCCAGACGGAGCACGATCTTTACGGCAGATTGCGCTCCGGAGCTTCCGACGAGGAATTGCGCACCTATATCGTCCGCGTCGTCGAAGGCAAGGAAGCCCGCCACCACATCGGCGAACCGGGCTTCCTGAAACCCTCGCGATCCATGGTGCATATCGGCGGGTAAGCGATTCCGCCATCCTGCGGCCGGCTGCGCAAATCTTCGTCTCCCGTGCAACCAGCAGCCATGTGGCAGAATGTGTGTACAAATCCACCAAAGGCACGGAAATGTCCAACGAGACGGAAGGCCGCATCCCGCTCGCCGACCTGCTTGTCTTTCACCAGCTCACGCGCTCTCTCACCTCGAGCTTCGACCTCGATACGATATTGCGCGCAATCCTCGAGCAGATGGAGCGCGTGGTGCAGGCCGAGCTGTGGACGCTGCTCATGCTCGACGAAGCCACCCAGGAGCTGTACTACGCGCTCGCCGCCGGCGGCCGCCAGGCGGAGCTGCGCGATCTGCGCGTTAAAGTCGGCGAGGGCGTTGCCGGGTGGGTGGTCCAGCACGGCGAAACGCTCATCGTTCCCGAGGCCGTTGGCGACCCCCGCGTGCTGCGCATACGCCCGGCAAACCTGAGCAAGGTGAAATCGGTCATTGCGCTGCCCCTGCGCGGACGCAAAGGCACGCACGGCGCTATCGAGATCTTCAATCCGCGCGCCGAACAGATGAACGATTACGCCATCGCCTTTCTGCACATCCTGGCCGACCACGCCGCAATCGCCATCGAGAACGCCCGGGACGTTGCGCGCATCCAGCAGCTCACCATCACAGACGACACGACCGGCCTGTTCAACGTGCGCCACTTGTACGAGGTGCTCGGCCGTGAGCTGGAGCCGGCGAAACAGGGCAGCCGGCAGCTGAGCCTGGCCTTCCTCGACCTCGACCGGTTCAAGATGGTCAACGATGTCCACGGGCATCTGATCGGCAGCGAGCTGCTGGCCAGCGTAGGCCGGCGGCTCAGGGAACTGAGCCGGCCCGGCGACCGCTGCTTCCGCTACGGAGGCGACGAATTTGTGCTGCTGATGCCCGATACGCCGTCGGCGGCCGCGCTCGCTCACGCCGTCGAACTGCACCGCGCGCTGATGGCGACGCCCTTTCCGATGAGCAACGGGCTGAAGCTCACCGTAAGCGCGAGCGTGGGAGTAGCCACCGCGCCCGCCGACGGCGCCACCCTGCACGCGATCATCGGCGCCGCCGATTCCCGCATGTACATGGTGAAGAGCACCGGCCGCGGCCAGGTTCGCGGTGGCTGAACTGCTCCCTCCTACTGCCCCTGCACAATATGGACCGAATGCTCCAGGCGGAAGGTGAGCAATGTCTCGGCGGGGAGCACAATCTGCTTGTTGCCCGTAAAGGCTCCGCCCGCAGTTCCCGCGCCGGCGCCGACAAGGCCGCCAATCAGCGCGCCTTTGCCCCCGCCGGCCAGGCCGCCGATGAGCGCGCCAAAGGCTCCGCCGCCGCCGGCAAACTCGGCGGTGCGCCGGCCCTTGCCTTTCTCGGCCCGCTCAATGCTGCTGGTCTCTACCGGATAAGCTCCCCACTGCGTGTGAACCCGGTCTAGCCGCACCACCAGCTCGGCGCCGCCTTTAAAGCGGCCCAGCGGCTTGGCGTCCACGACCGTGCCCTCGGCCCGAGCACCCTTTTGGATCACAGTCTGCCCGTTCACCACGACATCGTCGGCCACGGTTGCCTGAAACGTATCGCCCGGCTGGCTGATCTTCGAGCCAAGGTCCTCGTCCAGCCTGACGCGCAGATGCGTCCCGGCGGGCAGATCGACCGCAGCGGGCGGAGGAGGAGCCTGCGGCGCCGGAGCCGCTGCGCCAGGCGCTGCTGTCCCGGCCTGCGGCTGCGGATTCTGCGCGCTGTTCTGCGCGCTGGCCGGGGGATTGCCCGCCTGATTCGTCTGGGGAGCATTCTGATTGTTCCCCTGGTTATTCGACTTGCATCCGGACGCAGTCAGCAACAGAACGGCGGCGAATGCGGATAGGGCAGAAAGTTTGGCATTGGTCTTCATTCGAGCAAGCTCCTAGGGGAGGGGATTTGGATCCAGTCAGCCGTCTGCCTGCAGGGCGACCCTGCAGGCGGTTGTAGTCCTGCCGCAATTCTATGTGATGCAATCAAACGCATTCTACAGATATTTGGCAACATGATCGAGAATCCCGGTCCAGCCCGTCATCTCCGGCCGGCCGCATCATAGCCATCGGGAAAGCGTGCGGATTCCGCTCTTCGCAAATGAAGACCTTTGTCCGTCTGTTTCTGCATTTCATCTTTCGAATCGGCTACTTTGGCCCGCTGGCGATGGGCATCCTCGATTCCTCATTCCTGGTGCTTCCCTTTGGCAACGACATGGTGGTCGTCGGCATGGTCGCGCAACATCGCCATGGCGCGCCCTGGTATGTGATTTCCGCAGCAGCGGGCTCCACGCTCGGAGCGCTCCTGCTGGCGGGAGTGGCGCGCAGGCTGGGCGAAAAAGGCATCCGCAAAGCAGCCGGAGAGCGGCAGTACCAACGCATCGCCAGGGGCATCGGTAACCGCGCCGGACCGGCCATTGCGGTTGCCGGCCTTGCGCCTCCGCCATTTCCCTTCACCACGGTGATCGCGGCGGCGGCGGCGATCGATTATCCGATCTGGCGCATTCTCGTGATCAACTTCTTCGCCCGCAGCGTGCGGTTTGCCATTCTCGCCGCGCTTGCGCTGCGCTTCGGACCCACGGTGGTGCGCATCGCCAGGTCCGAACCCTTCGAATGGGCCATGTTCGTCTTCCTCTTGCTCTGCTTTGCCGCCACGTGCTTTTCGATCTGGAGATGGTGGCGCAGATCGCGCAACTAGCCAAGCGATCCGGCGCGCCGGAGCACGCCTTCTCTCGCGTTTTCGGCCTCGCATAGCCCGGGCCGGGGCTTTAAACGGCGCGGGTCTCGATGGTGACGGCCGCCGGGGCGAGGCCGGGCGAAGCGGCGGCGATTTTTATCCGGCCGCCGGCGGCCGTCGACTGCACGATGGCCAGGCACATTCCATTGAAGGCGCGGCGGCGATCGGACTTGTAATCTTCGCGGCTGAAAGGGTCGCCGTTATCCACGCCGATGAGTCTGCCCTCGCCCTCCACCGTAAATGCGACTTCGTTCATGGCCAGCGGCGCAAGGTTTCCCCGGGCATCGTGAATCTCGACGGTGATGTGCGCCACATCGCGGCGATCGGCGGCAATCATGAGGCGATCGGCGGAGAGCGCGATGGCGGCGGGAGGGCCGGCGGTCGCCACTTCGACCGTTGCGGCGACTCGTCCATCCTTGATTCCCACAGCTTTCAGGACTCCGGCCTCGTAAGGCACATCCCAGGACAGATGCAGGTCAGCGGTGGTGCGCAGGGCGCGCGCGCGCGGCGGATAGTTGCCGTATGCGCCCTCCATTCCCAGGCGCGGGAACTCGTAGCCTTTTACGCCGAAGGATTTTCCGTTGACAAACAACTCTACCGTATCGCAATTGGTGTAGCAGGCGACGGGAATGATCTGGCCCTCCCTGCCTTCCCAGTTCCAGTGCGGAAAAAGATGAAGCATGGGTTTGCGCGTCCACTGGCTCTGATAGAAATAGAAGCCGTCTTTCTTAAAGGCGCAGGTGTCGAGCACGCCGGATGGCGAAATTCGCATCGGCCAGAACGATTCGCCGAGATAATCGATGCCGGTCCACATGAAATCGCCGGCAACGTAATCGTAGGTGCTGACAAACTGCCAGAGCTGCTCGGTATCGATACTGCGGTTCCGCTCGAAGAGAAGCCAGCGCGCTTCGGGCGAGTCGCCGGAAAACAGGCCGCGGTAATCGCCGCGAATGCCGCCCATCCCGCCGCTCTCCGTGCCGATGACGCGCCGATCCGGAAAGGCGGCGTGATCGATGCTGTAGTATTTTTCGGCCCGGTCGCGCCAGCGGTCGACGTAGTTGTATCCGACGATATCCAGCTCGGCGAGGAACTCGGGCCTGACCGTGTTCGAGGGCGGCTCCGAAGCTATGCGGTCGCAGGCCGCCGTGACCGGACGGGTGGGGTCTTCACGATGGAAGATGCGAATCAGCTCGCGCAGCGTCTCGGCGCCATCGGGAGCCGACTGATCGGGAATCTCGTTGCCGGCGCTCCACAACACAATCGATGGATGGTTGCGATCGCGATGCAAAAAGTTCACCAGGTCGCGCTCGTGCCATTCATCGAAGTAAATGTGATAGCCGTTGCGAATCTGCCCCTTGGCGATCTTCCACTCATCGAAGGCCTCGGCCATGACCAGAAACCCCATGCGGTCGCACAGGTCGAGGAACTCCGATGCACAGGGATTATGACTGGTGCGGATGGCGTTGCAGCCCATCTCCCTGAGGATCTGCAGGCGGCGCTCCCAAACGCGCAGCGGAACGGCCGCGCCCACGCTGCCGGCTTCATGGTGAATGCACACGCCGTTGAGCTTGATGCGCTCGCCATTGAGCAGGAAACCGTGCCTGGCGTCGAAGACGGCCTCGCGGATGCCGAAGGGTGTGTCGTAAACATCGACTGCATTTTCGGCGTCGCGCAGGGTGCTTCGCACCCTGTAGAGATAGGGCTGATCGACCGACCAGAGTTTGGGATCGGCTACGGTAAGCTGCTGAACGAACTCGCCGCAGTCGCCGGCGGCGACGGCCTGCGGCGTTTCGAGCGTTGCGACCGCAAGGCCGCCGGCATCGAGAATCGCCGTAGACAGCGTGCATTGCGCGGCGGCGGCGCGCAAGTTGGCCACCCTGGTTCGGACCTCGACAACTGCCGAGCTTGATTGAACCTGCGGGCAGGTGACGAAGGTTCCCCACTGCGCCACATGCACGTCGTTGAGTACATGCAGCCAGGTGCGCCGGTAGATACCCGATCCGGAGTACCAGCGGCAGTTCGTCTGGTTGGAGTTGTCCACGCGCACGGCGACGACGTTGTGCGCGCCGAATTTCAGATGTCCCGTCAGATCGTAGACAAAGGGAATATACCCATAAGGCCGCCGGCCGAGATGATGGCCATTGATCCAGACATCGCTGTTCTGATAGACGCCGTCGAACTCCAGCCTGACCACTTTGCCGCGATACGACTCGGGCACAGCGAAGGTTTTTCTGTACCATCCGATGCCGGTGGGCATGTATCCGCCTGCCCCGCCGGAGGCGGCGCGCTCGTCGACAGGGCCTTCGATGCTCCAGTCATGAGGCAGATCGAGACTGCGCCAGTCCGCATCGCTGAAGGAGGGCTGCTCTGCGCCTGGGAAATCGCCTTTCGTAAACTTCCAGCCGAAATCGAAGCTTTCCGTGATGCGGGCAGAGGCGGCTGCCGCAGCCGGGGAGATTTCGAGCGCCTTCAGGTAAGGAGCGGCGGACAATGCCGCCGCGCCGCAGGCGGCCTGCGCCAGCAGCTCGCGGCGAGTAAGTTGCAAAGTAGCCCATTCGATCCTGTTCGCCATTGGCGCATCTCCATGACCCCGCAGACGGTTCGTACGCCGGGAACGCAGACAGCGCGTGAAATCCCGAATCGTTTTGCCTTTGCATTCGAACACAGCCCACCGGCCCTGCAATCCGACTTTCGTCGGATTCTCGCCCCGGCTCGATGACTTATATTGGCGAGGTCCTGCAGATCGAAATCGGGCCCGCGGTCTGCGCTCCCGGCGATGAATCGCGCGTGGCCCGATGCCTACGAAAGGATCCCCATGCGGTTTTGCGTGGTTGCGGCACTTGCATCCGCTCTGGCGCTGGCGCCCCATTCGGCTGCAGCG
>DATGLJ010000314.1:0-24813 GCA_035294185.1 Occallatibacter sp.
AGCACCCTGCGGAAACAGGATCCAACATCACGCCCGACGAGCAGCAATAAAAAGAAAAGGAGTTTCTCATGAAGCCATACGCAAACTCGAGCATCGCAAGACTGTTAGTTGTCCTCGGTGCCACCATTCTCTGGCTGGCCACAGGTGCCCGCATCATGGCGCAGGTGGATTCAGGAGCGGTAAGAGGAACGGTCACAGACTCTACAGGAGCCGTCATCCCCGGAACGAAAGTCACGCTGTTGAATTTGGATACGGGCCTGATGGCGTCCACCATTACCGCAAAAGATGGCCAATACACTTTCAGCCCGGTCAGAATCGGAAGCTATAAAGTAACCGCCGAAAAGAGCGGCTTCCGCGAAGATGAAGTGCGGGTCACGGTTGCCGTGCAGCAACAAGTGCGTGCGGACTTCAACCTGGTTCCCGGCAGCGTTACGCAGCGTGTGGAGGTGACGGATATGGCTCCGCTGTTGCAGACGCAGGACGCTTCGGTCGGCGCAGTCGCAACCGAGGCGCAAATTGTGGATCTGCCGCTCAACGGCCGCAATTACACCTTTCTGGCGCAGCTCGACGCAGGTGTGACCAGCCTCGTTCCCACCCGTGGCCTCAATAATACGGGAAGCTTTGTGGCCAACGGCCTCACTTCGGTGCACAACAGCTACATTCTGGACGGCATCGACAACAACAACGACACGGTCGATTTCCTGAACGGCGCGGCGTATGTGAGCCTTCCTCCTCCGGATGCGATCGAAGAGTTCAATTTGCAGACCAGCAACTTCAGCGCGGAGTTTGGCCGCGCCGGGGGCGCCGTTGTTAACGCCTCCATCAAGTCGGGCACCAATCAATTCCACGGCACGGCATGGGAGTTTGTCCGGAACAACGATTTCGATCCTCTGCCGCTGTCGGAGTATTTTGCTTCGCCGAGCGGGAGAACTTCGCCGCCGTTCAAGCAGAACCAATTCGGCGGCTCGGGTGGATTCCCCATCGTCAGGAACAAACTCTTTTTCTTCGGCGACTACGAAAGACTGACGATTCGCCAGCAGGCGGCAGAAACCGCCACGGTTCCAACGCCAACTGAGGTGTCGAGCGGGTATACCAATTTCACCGACCAGTTCCAGTACAGCGCGCTGTCGAACTCGATTCCCAAGACGGACGACCTCGGCCGGACGATGGACGTGCGAACCATTCTCGATCCGGCCACCACGCGCCCGGTAACGCAAGGAGTGCTCGATCCGGTCTCCGGCCTGGTGGCAACCGCAACGGGCTACGTCCGCGACCCGTTCTACACAGGCGGCAGCATCGCCGGCATCACGGACTTTACGAAGGTCGAATCGCAGCTGAACCAGATACCCTCGGGCCGTCTTGACGGTAACGCCATCAAGCTGCTGCAACTGATGCCAGGGGCCAACCAAACCGGCGGCGTGAGCGCATTCAGCAACAACTACTTCAACCTCGCCTCCGAACCGAACGACACCAATCATTTCGACGTGCGCGTGGATTACAACATGAGCGCCCGGGACCAGATGTTCGGGCGCGTGAGCTACGGCAATCAGGCGGAATACATTCCGTCTTCGATCACCGGCCTCGGCGCCAATCCCGGCTTCGGTTCCGGCAACGTCGTCAATGATTCCTCGAATTACGCTTTCAGCGAGACGCACACCTTTTCGCCAACCCTGGTGAACGAAGCTCGCTTCGGCTACAGCCACCTGTACAGTTCTTACGAGCCGACGGTTGCCAACCAGCCGGGGATCCCGGCGCAGTTCAACATCGCCGGAATCCCCAACGCTCCAGGCAACGGCGGCTTGCCGAACATCAACATCAGCGGATTGGTGAGCCTTGGACCGGGCGGCTATGCAAGCCCGAATAACCGTACCAGCAACACCATTCAGGTTACCGAAAACCTTACCAGGATCTGGGGCGCTCACAGTATCAAAGTCGGCGGGGAGTATCAGCATCTGAGCTTCCCCTGGGCCTGCCCGCCTTATTCGCGGGGCTACTTCGCCTTCGGCGGATACACAGGCATTCCCAGTGTTACCAGCGGCATTGGTGCTGCGGACTTTTTGCTGACGCCGATTAAGTCGACGGTCCCCGGCGGCATTGACTATGTGGGCGGCCCCAACAACGTGCAGGTTTCCAGCATCGACGCGCCGCACGATGTGCGCAGCTACTTCGGAGCCTATATCCAGGACGACTGGAAGCCCTCCTCCAGGCTGACCGTTAACCTTGGCTTGCGCTGGGAAGCCTTCATGGCTATCGGCGAAGCGAACAATATCCAGGCGGGTCTCATCCCTTCAAGCAGCACGACGACTGCGGAATATCACATTCTTGCTGCGCAGAAGAGCGTGACGCTTGCGCCTTCGTTCCTAAGCCTGCTTGCGAAGGATAATATCCCGCTCAGGTACGTCAATTCATCGAGCATCCTCGCATCACAGAAAGCGAACTTCGCTCCGCGCATCGGTTTGTCGTATCTCGTCACGCGCCGGCTTGTGGCGCGCGCCAGCTACGGCATATTCTATGGGGGATTCGAGAACATCGGCGGCGCACCCGATCCCGCCGCCAATTACCCCTTCTATGTCTACCTCAGCATCAACCGGCCTGATCCGGCTCATCCGCTCATCTATGGCGATGGAAACCGGGCGACTCTTGAAGACGGCCTGACCGACGCTGAACCGGATCCCACCAATCCGGCCTTCAATCCGGAGTACCTGGGCCCAATCTCGTATCAGCCGAATCCCCCCACTCCGTACACGCAGGAATGGAATGCTTCGGTGCAGTATCAGATCACCGGCCAGCAGGCGGTCACTGTCTCCTATGTGGGCAACAATTCAACCCACATGCTGAACGGCGCCTACATAAATCAGCCCAGCGTAATTATGCCCCCAGGGACGAATCCACAAACTGTACTTCCGTTTCCTGATCTTGCCCGCAACCTGAATTACATGACCAACAATGGCTCGGCGTATTACGAGGGCCTGCTATTGACCTATGAGCGCCGGATGAGCAACGGCCTGCAGTTCATGGCGAATTACACTCGTTCCGTTTGCAAGACAGACAACCGCAACATCCTGAACATCGGAGAAAGTTCCGCGGCGCGCGCCTATGGGCTGCCTGGCTTTGGCATCGAAAAGGACTACACCTACTGCGGCGACGATGTGCCGAACATCTTCCACGCAAGTGGGATTTATGCGCTGCCGATCGGCAGAGGCAAGGCACTGCTGTCGAGCAGCTCGCGCGTTACGGACGAAGTTATCGGAGGATGGAGCCTGCAGGGCATCTATACACTGCAGGATGGTTTCCCGTTCAACATCGGCTGCCCGGTCGCGACAACCTCCGACTACGGCTGCTACGCAACGCTTGTTCCAGGCCAGAGGGAGTATCAGCACACGAAGACTCCCAATGGTGTGCAGATGCTGAATCCGGCTGCCTTTGCGCAGCCCCCGGTCGCTACCACCATCGGGCAGACCGATACGTCGCCCCTGGGCGGACCGGGTATGCAGGCACACGGCCCTGACTTCGACAATATCGACATGTCGATGTTCAAGCGATTCGGAATTACAGAGCGGCTGAACATGGAATTGCGGGCTGAAGCCTTCAACGCTCTTAACCATCCGAACTTCTCGAACAGCTTCCGTTCCACCAACTTACAGGACCCGAGTACGTTCGGCGTGATTGATGGAACGCGCGGCATCGAGCGTCAGCTTCAGTTTGCCGCCAAGCTCTACTGGTAGCAACAACCGCGGACTGCGGGGGGCGACCGCCCTCCGCAGTCGCATATTGCGCTATCTGTATAGAGAAAAATGATCCTCATGGCTGCCCTGCGGCCTCGCCGGAAGACGAAGGATGCGCCAGGCCAACGTCATCACTACAACGATGAATGCCTGCGCGAAGGCTCTCACGCCTGCCAAACTTTCAGGACACAAAGCCGGGTCGTCGATGTTGTATGGGATCAGTTGAGGGTGGCAGGGATGGCCTGACCCACGGTCTGTCCTCTTCGCGGCGAGCTTATCAGCTCTACGAGGCGGGTCTATATGAAGGTCAGGCCGGAATTGAAGCAGGTCCCCGGTATTTTCCCCTGTATCGGATGGAAGTGCGGAAGCGAAGCGGCTTGGCTGATTCAATCGAATGGTGGACGCGGTAGGAATCGAACCTACAACCTGTCGGTTAAGAGCCGAATGCTCTGCCAGTTGAGCTACGCGTCCATCGAAGGCGGGAAGGGGGACGGCGGACGACTTTCCACCGCCGCACCATCAAAATATAGCACATGCTCTGTTGCCGCTCCAACCAGTGAGCGAGGCGCTGCGAAGCCCTCGCCGCGCTATTCTGTTCGCGTTGTCCCCCCTACACTGGAACCATGAGTATGAGCATCCGGCTCTATGTCGCGACCACCAGCCAGGGTAAGCTGCGTGATTTTCGCACGGCGGCGCGCGCCTGGGGCGCAGTCATCGAACCGCTTCCCGGTCTCGGGCAAATTCCGGCTCCCGAAGAGAACGGCGCGACCTTCGAGGCCAATGCGGCGCTCAAAGCCATTTATTACTCAAAGCAACTGACCGACGAGATGATCCTGGCCGACGACTCGGGCCTTGAGGTGGACGCGCTCTCCGGCGCACCCGGCGTGCGCTCGGCGCGGTTTGCCGCCGATGCCGGCCTGGTAGACTCGCCCGATGCAAACGACAACACCGACGTGTGGAACAACATGCTCCTGCTGCAGCGCATGGCGGGCATTGCCGCGCCGCTGCGCACGGCGCGCTACCGTTGCGTGCTGGCCTGTGCGAAAAACGGCGCACTCTACCAGACGGCCGAAGGCAGCGTCGAGGGACTGATACTGGATGCGCCGCGAGGAACCGGCGGCTTCGGCTACGATCCATTGTTCTACCTGCCGCAGCTCGACAGAACCATGGCCGAAATCGATCCTGAAACCAAGCTCGGTCTGAGCCATCGCGGCCGGGCGCTGCAGCAGCTGTTAGCGATGCTGGCCTGAATCAAATGCATCGGCGCGGGCGCGATTGCAGCCGGCGTTTTTTGTATGCAGGCCGCATTCTGTGCGCGCACTTTACCACCCCGATGGTGCTCCGTGCGTCGGCCGGCGCACCGATTGCATCGTTGTTTGCTTGACGTCTTCGGCGTCGCAATCGAATAATCGTTAAGAATCAGACCAGAAGACGCCGTCCCTCATTGCGAAACTGTAATCCTTCCGGAAGGCGAGCTAAAAACCGTAGTGCAGGTTCTTCGCCGCTTCGGAGTCCTTAGGAGCCTGAAACCGTCATGGCCGCTGCTCAATCTCCCGCTGCGCCAACCGTTCATCGCGGCGTTCCGCCTCTGCGCGCAGGGCAGGGAACCAGCTTCATCTGGCGCAAGCTGCATTCGCTGCTCGGCGTCGTTCCCATCGGCGCATTTCTCATCGAGCATCTGCTGTCGAACTTCGAAGCGCTTAAGGGGCCGGTGGCCTACGGCGAGCAGGTGCGATTCCTCAACTCGCTGCCGCTGGTGCGCCTGCTTGAGTGGGTCTTTATTTTTCTTCCCATCGCCTATCACGGCCTCTACGGCATCTATATCTGGCTGCGCGGGAAGGCGAACCTCGTTTACTACCCGTGGGCCGGCAACTGGCTCTACGTGGCGCAGCGCTATACCGGCATCGTCGCCTTTCTCTACATCGGGCAGCACGTCTGGCGGCAGCGCTTCTCGGGCATCGATCTGCCCAGCCATCCTGCGGCGGCCTTCTGGAAGGTGCAGCACGAGCTGTCGAATCCCTGGATGCTTGCCGTCTATGTGATCGCCATGATCGCTGTCTGCTTCCACTTTGCGTACGGCGTCTGGCTGTTTGCGGCCAAATGGGGCATCACGCCCGGCGAGCGCGCCCGACGCAACTTCGGCTGGGTGTGCGCCATCGTTGGAGTGCTGCTCTGCGCGATGGGCATCGCCAGCATCCGCGCCTTTGTCAGCCCCAGGTACGCAAACGCGCCAGAGAATGTACCGCTTGCGTCGATTCAACTTCAGGTGAATATGCCCGATACGCCAGCGCTGTTTGTCTGACGAGGATCTTATGGCTACTGCGACGACAAGCTCTGCACCTCGGCTCGGTTGGGAGGAGTTTCAGAAGATTGCCCCCGAGTTTCGCAGAGCCATGGCCGCGATTACAGACGCACTGAAGAATTCGGGCATCGAACCTGAGATCCGTGAGCTGCTCAAGATTCGCGCCTCGCAGCTGAATGGCTGCGCTTTTTGTGTTCAGTTTCACCTCAACGACGCGCGCAAGCTCGGCATTGCGGCGGAAAAACTGGATTTGCTGCCGGCATGGCGCGAGGCGGGAATTTACTCCGAGCGCGAAGCGGCGGCGCTTGAATGGACCGAGCGCGTGACGATGCTTGCGCAACACCACATCGATGACGAAGCATTCGCCCGCGTGAAGGCGCATTTCCCTGAGAGCCAGTTGGCGTTTCTCACCATTGCAATCAGCCAGATCAATGCCTGGAACCGGATTGCGGCGCCGTTTCGCTTTACGCCGCCGATTCCCGGCGCCGTTTAGGAAGAGAAAGGATTCAGAAGACAAATGGCAACGCCGAGAATCATTGTGGTTGGGGGAGGGTTGGCAGGCCTCGCCGCAGTTATCAAGATCGCCGAGATGGGCGGCAGGGTGGACCTGTTTTCGATCGTTCCTGTCAAGCGCTCGCACTCGGTCTGTGCGCAGGGCGGCATTAACGCGGCCAAGAACCTGAAGGGCGAGGGCGACACGACCTGGCAGCACTTCGACGACACGATCTACGGCGGCGACTTTCTCGCCAACCAGACTCCGGTGAAGGCCATGTGCGAGGCCGCGCCGGCAATTATCGACCTGCTCGACCGTATGGGCGTGCCCTTCAATCGCACTCCCGAGGGTCTGCTCGATTTCCGCCGCTTCGGCGGAACGCTCTACCACCGCACGGCCTTTGCCGGCGCCACGACCGGCCAGCAGCTTCTCTATGCTCTCGACGAGCAGGTGCGACGCTACGAATCCGAAGGCAAGGTGAGCAAGTACGAGGGCTGGGAGTTTCTCTCCGCCATTCTGGACTCGAAGGGCGCGGCGCGCGGCATTACCGCGCTGGATCTGCGCACCATGGATCTGCGCGCCTTCCCGGCCGATGCAGTGATTCTTGCCACAGGCGGCATCGGCGCGATCTTCGGCAAGAGCACCAATTCGGTGGTCTGCACCGGCTCGGCGCAGTCGGCGGTCTTTCAGCAGGGCGCCTATTACGCCAACGGCGAGTTTATCCAGGTGCATCCAACCTCGATTCCCGGCGAAGACAAGCTGCGCCTGATGTCGGAGTCGGCTCGCGGCGAGGGTGGCCGCGTCTGGGTGCCGCGGCGGCCGGGCGATAACCGTCTGGCGAAGCAGATTCCCGAGTCTGAGCGCTTCTACTTCCTTGAGGAGTGGTATCCCAGGTACGGCAACCTGGTTCCGCGCGACGTGGCTACCCGCGCCATTCACAAGGTTGTGTACGAACTTGGCCTTGGCATCGACGGCCAGCCGATGGTCTATCTCGACCTGACGCACATCGACCGCGAAACGCTGAACCGCAAGCTCGAAGGCATCCTCGAAATCTACGAGAAATTCGTCGGCGACGATCCCCGCGAAGTGCCCATGAAGATCTTTCCCGGCATGCACTACACCATGGGCGGCCTCTGGGTGGACTTTAACCAGATGACGAATATTCCCGGGCTCTTCGCCTGCGGCGAGTGCGAGTACCAGTACCACGGCGCCAATCGTCTGGGCGCGAATTCGCTCGTCAGCTGTATCTTCGGCGGATTCCAGGCCGGACCGAACGCGCTGAGGTACGCCAGGAACGCGCCGGCAATCGAGGGCGACGGCGGCGCGGCGCAGGAGATCGCGCGCCAGGCGGAGATCAACAAGAAGCTGATGACGAACGAAGGGACCGAAAATCCCTTCCGGCTGTGGCGCGAGCTGGGCCAGACCATGACCGAGCACGCTACCGTCATCCGCTACAACAAGGGTCTCAGACAGGCCGACGAGAAGATCGTCGAGCTGCTTGACCGCTTCAAGCGCGTGAACCTGAGCGACCGCAGCCAATGGGCGAATACCAGCTTCGCCTTCGCGCGCCAGCTCTACAACATGCTGGAGCTTTCGCGGACCATCACGCTGGGCGCTCTTTTGCGCGATGAGTCGCGCGGCGCGCATTACAAACCGGATTTTCCGGAGCGCAACGACGCAAAGTTCCTGAAGACTTCGAAGGCAAGCTTCACCGGCTGCGCGCAGGGTCCGAAGATCGAGTACGAGGACGTGGACGTGCAATACATCAAACCGCGGCCGCGCCGTTACGATGCGGCCAAGTAACAGCGGCGCAAAAGCCGCCATCCCTCGCGCAGCGAGGGACCTGCGGTTGCTGCCGGGCACTTGAAGCAGAAAGGAAACATGGCGAACAGGACGGTTCAATTCGAAATCAGGCGTCAGGCGAGCCCCGATGCGCCGGCCGTATGGGAGAAGTTCGAGCTGGAGTGGCGGCCGGGCATGAACGTCATCTCCGCGATGATGGAGATTGCGGCCAATCCGGTCAATGCCGAGGGCAAGCCGACCACGCCGATTACCTACGATTCCAACTGCCTCGAAGAGATCTGCGGCTCCTGCGCGATGCGCATCAACGGCAAGGCCCGCATGGCCTGCTCGGCGCTGGTCGATCATCTCGAACAGCCGATCAGGCTGGAGCCGCTTTCGAAGTTTCCGCTGGTCCGCGATCTGCAGGTGGACCGCTCGGTGCTCTTCGAGAACCTGAAGCGCGTCAAGGCCTGGGTTCCCGTCGACGGCACCTACGATCTCGGCCCGGGGCCGCGTGTTTTTCCACAGCAGCAGGAGGTCAGCTATCCGCTCTCGAACTGCATCTCCTGCACGTGCTGCATGGAGGTATGCCCGCAGTTCGATGTGGCGACAGGCTTCGTCGGCGCTGCCACCATCGCGCAGGTCAAGCTGTTCAATAATCATCCGACGGGCAAAGTCCTCAAAGAGGAGCGGCTGCGCGCTCTCTCCGGCGATGGCGGCATCCAGGAG
The DNA here is from genome assembly GCA_035294185.1 of Occallatibacter sp. Taxonomy (GTDB): domain Bacteria; phylum Acidobacteriota; class Terriglobia; order Terriglobales; family Acidobacteriaceae; genus Telmatobacter. The sequence goes on from DATGLJ010000314.1 coordinate 9,032, forward strand.
TGCGGCTACGCGCAGAACTGCGTGCGCGCATGCCCCAAGCAGATTCCCCTCACCAACGCGATCAGCGACGTGGGCCGCGACGTGATCGGACAGAAAATCAAGGACTGGCTGCGGGCATAGCCGTTCTGCTCAGGCAGGACACAGGGCCGCTGCGGCTGCGCGCGGCTGCTCAGGCCGGCCTTTCGGTCGTTGCCGGCCAGCTTGCGAAAAACGCGCCGGGACGACGCGCCCCGCAGTATGCGCTGCTGCTTACTTTCGCATCAGCGCATCCACGTCCGCCCGGTGCGGCATCGACGGCGCAGTGCCGCGCCGCGTCACCGAGATGCCCGCCACTGCGCAGCCGAAGCGCGCCGCATCCATCAGGTCGCGCCCTTCGGCCAGGGCAACGGCGAATCCGCCCGTGAACGCGTCGCCCGCGCCCGCGGTCTCCACGACCGGTCCGGCATCGCAGGCCGGAATCAGAGCCTGCCTCGCGCGGTTCTTCACGAACGCGCCCTGCGCGCCCAGCGTAATGACCACGTTGCGCACTCCCAGCTCCAGCAGTGCATCGGCGGCCCGTTCCGCATCGTCGGTCGAGCGCACGCGAATCCCGGTGAGCGCCTCGGTCTCGCTCTCGTTAGGCGTCAGGTAGTCGCACAAGGGGAAGATCGGCTTCGGCAGGTCCCGCGCCGGCGCGGGATTCAGAATCGTAGGCACATTCTGCCCATGAGCCAGCCTCAGACCCCTCTCGACCGTCTCGAGCGAAAGCTCGAGCTGGGCGACAAAAACTTCAGACGCCCCGATGACCTCCTTCATGCCGTCGATCTCTTCCGGTTTCAGGTCCAGGCAGGCGCCCGGCGCCACAATGATTGCATTTTCTCCGGTCTTCGCATCGACGATGATCGCCGCCGCCCCCGTGGGCCGGTCGCTGCTCAGCAGATACTGTGCGTCGATGCCCTCCCGCCGGTACGTCAGGCGCGCCAGTTCGCCGAAAGCATCGTTGCCAACCTTGCCGATAAAGGCCACCCGGGCGCCGGCGCGCGCCGCGGCCACCGCCTGGTTCGATCCCTTGCCGCCCGGCCCGAGAGCGAACGAACGGCCCATGCAGGTCTCGCCCCATTGCGGCAGTTTGTCGGTCCGAAAGGCCAGATCGGCCACAAAGCTTCCCATCACCGTGATCATTGCGCGTCCCGGTTCAGCAGGATGAGCATGATTGTACCTTCCATGCCGCTGGCTCCGTTCCGGCTCTGCCTGCCGGCAGGGCGCAAGGCGCGCGAAGAAGCTCTTCGGCCATTACGCCTTTGCGCACCGGCATCTGCGAGAATTGTTCTTTGAAGCAACGGCGGCTCTGGCCGGCAACATCGTCGAGGCCGATCGGGTAGTTCGCTTCGGAGCGCCGTGCACAGCCACTGGAGGTCGTCTGCGTGAAGATTCTGCGAGTGCTGCCTTTGCTCTCTCTCCTGCCGTTTGCTTCCCTTGCCATCCAGCCGCTGCGCGCCGCCGCTGCACCGCCGGCGGCGGCAACCCGCAACGTTACGCGCGCCACGCTGGCAAACGGGATGCGCGTCGTCATCGTCCGCAATACGCTTGCGCCCGTGGCCACCATCCAGGCCAACGTCATCGTAGGCGGCAATGAGACCCCCGCAGGGTTTCCGGGCATGGCTCACGCGCAGGAGCACATGGCCTTCCGCGGCTGCAAAGGCATGGATGCCGACCAGACGGCCGCCATCTACGCGCTGCTCGGCGGCGACAACGACGCAGACACGCAGCAGTACATCACCCGCTACTACGCCACCGTTCCTGCGGCCGACCTTGACGTCGCGCTCCAGGCGCAGGCCGCCTGCCTGCGCGGCGTCGATAATTCCCAGGCGCAGTGGGACCAGGAGCGCGGCGCAATCGAGCAGGAGGTGCAGCGCGACCTCTCCAACCCGACCTTCAAATTCATCGATCGCCTGAACGGCATCATGTTCGCCGGCACTCCCTACGCCCACGATCCCCTCGGCACCAAGGAGTCCTTCGACGCTACCACCGCAGGCATGCTCAAGGAGTTCTACGACAAGTGGTACTCGCCGTCGAATGTTATTCTCATCGTTGTCGGCGATGTGGACGCCAGCGCTACTCTGGCCCGCATCAAGGCCCTGTACGGCGATATCCCGCGCCGCGCCATCCCGCCGCGCCCCGAGATTCGTCTTCAGCCCTTCAGGTCCGCCTCGTTCTCCATCGACAGCAACCTGCCTTATACGCTCGGCTTCATCGCCTGGCGGCTGCCCGGAACCGACTCGCCCGACTTTGCCGCCGTCGACATCCTTGCCGATGTCCTGAGCAGCCAGCGCGCAGATCTCTACGGCATGGTTCCTGCCGGCAAGGCCCTGGCCGCTGAGTTCGGCCTTGCCGAGACCTACCGCCGGGCCAGCGTCGGCTACGCCGTGGTGGCGCTGCCGGCCGGCGCAGATCCGGCCGGCCCGATCGACGAAATGAAGCGCATCATTGCCCGCTACGCCGCCAATGGCGTGCCCGAGGATCTGGTCGCCGCCGCCAGGCGCAGCGAGATTGCGCAGGCTGAGTTCCAGCGCAACTCCATCCCCGGCCTCGCCGACGTGTGGGCCAACGCGCTGGCCGCCGAAGGCCGCAACTCTCCTGAGGAGGACATTGACGCCATCCGCAAAGTTACGCCCGCCGATGTCAATCGCGTCGCAAAGCAGTATCTGCTGAACGCCAGCACCATTACGGCCACCCTCAAGCCGGTCCCCAATGGAGGTCCCGTTGCGGAAAAAGGCTTCGGCGGAGGAGAGAAAGTCACTGCCGCTCCCACCAAACCCGTGCAATTGCCGGACTGGGCTGCTGGTCCTCTCAACAAGCTGCAGGCGCCGGCAAACTACCTCGCCCTTACCGATACGAAACTGCCCAACGGCATTCGCCTCATCGTCCGCACCGACGCCACCAGCCCCACCGTCACCGTGCTTGGCTCGGTCCGTCACAACAACGATCTGCAGACGCCTCCCGGACGGGAGGGCCTTGCCGATATTCTGGACGGCCTCTACTCCTACGGCACCCAGACGCTCGATCGCATCGCCTTCCAAAAGGCTCTCGACGACATTGCCGCCAGCGAGAGCGCCGGTTTTGAATTTTCGCTGAGCGTTCTCAAGGAGTATTTTTCGCGCGGAGTCCAGTTGCTGGCCGACAACGAACTCCATCCCGCCCTCCCCGAGCAGGCCTTCCAGGTCACGCGCCGGCAAACGGCGCAATTTGTCGAAGGCAACCTGCAGAGCCCCGGCTACCGCGCCTCGCGCGCCCTCGATATGGCGCTATTGCCGCCCGGCGATCCGGTCCTGCGCCAGGCTACTCCGGCCACCGTCTCCACGGTCACGCTCGACGACGTTCGCCGGTATCACGACGCCGCCGTGCGGCCCGATCTGACCACCATTGTCGTCATCGGCGACGTAACCGCCGACGAGGCCCGCCGCGTCATCGAAAAATGGTTCGGCGACTGGAAAGCATCAGGCCCCAGGCCCAACACCGTCCTGCCGCCCGTGCCGGTCAACAAGCCCTCGGCAGTCACTGTGCCCGACTCCGAGCGCGTGCAGGATCTGGTCACGCTCGCCCAGCAGCTCGACATCAACCGCTACGACCCCGACTACTATCCGCTGCAGCTCGGAAACCACGTGCTCGGCGGCGGATTCTACGCCACGCGCCTCTATCACGATCTGCGCCAGCTCAACGGCCTCGTCTACAGCGTCGATGTGAGTCTGCACGCATCGCAGACCCGCGCCGACTACCTGGTCGATTACGGCTGCGATCCGCAGAATGTTTCCAGGGCCCGCGCCATCATCGTCCGCGATCTCGAACAAATGCGCACCGAGGACGTCACACCCGGCGAGCTGCATCTGGCCAAGGCGCTGCTCCTGCGCCAGATTCCGCTGAGCGCGTCAAGCGAAAGCGCAGTCGCCGAGGGGCTGCTGGCCCGCGCAAATATGGACTTGCCGCTCGACGAGCCGGTCATCGCTGCGAAAAAATATATGGCGCTCACCGCAGACGACGTGAAAAACGCCTTCGCTCGCCATGTGCGCACCGACGATCTCGTGCAGGTAGTCCGCGGACCAGCCCCGCAGTAGCGGGGCTCTCCGGCGCGCCGCGGGTTTGCATGCGCCGCCGGCGCAATCCCGCGTATCCGGAACTCGTCGCGTCTTTGTTGTTTCGTTGCCGGCATGGGGAAAGGAATCGCTCAGTATCGGCTTTGCGTTCCTCCAGCCCCCTGCCTGCCCATCGCCGCCGCCAGCCGATTCTCGAGTATTGACAACGAATCGAAGTTCTCCAACTGCCGGACCCACTCGGCGGACTGCTCGACCGCAAGCCTGGGAATCAGCCCGACGATTTCGCCTGAAACCGGCGCGGCCCCGTAGCGCGCCGCCTCGCGCCGCACAAATTCGAAAACGCGATGCACCGGCGTTTGCTCGAAATCCGTCAGGTTCATCGAAACCTGCGCCGCGCCGCGCACCAGAAACCCCGAGGCCTTCACGCAAGGCAGCCCGCCGCTCGAAAAGCGTACTGCTCTGGCAACCTTCTTTGCGATCTCCACGTTGCTCGTATTCAGAAAAATGTTGTAGGCGATCAGAAATTTGCGCGCGCCCACGGCGGTAATGCCCGCTGTCGGATGCACGCGCGGCTCGCCGAAGTCGGGGCGCCGCGCCGCCACGGCCGCAATCTCGTTGCGGATGCCTTCAAACTGACCGCGGCGAATGTTCTCCAGCCGCTCGCGTTCGGGCGCTGTTGCCGCAGCGCCGTATAAATATACGGGAATCTCGAAGCGCCGCCAGATTTCTGCGCCCGCCCGGCGCGCCATTGCCGCACAATCTTCGAGCGTTGCTCCCTCGATCGGAACAAACGGCGCCACGTCGGTTGCCCCCATGCGCGGGTGCACCCCCTTGTGCCGCGTAAGATCGATCAGCTCCGCCGCTTTGCCTGCCCCGCGGATCGCTGCTTCTTCGATTGCCTCCCGCTCGCCGGCGAGCGTTACAACCGAGCGGTTATGGTCGGCATCCATATGCCGGTCGAGCACGTAAACGCCCGGCAGCGTCATCGCCTCGATGATCGCATCGACCTTTCCAGCATCGCGGCCTTCGGAAAAATTGGGAACGCATTCGATGAGCGCGGCAGCCACGCCACAAGCATACGATTGACGGTTCGCGGCAGCAAAATCGGATGCAGAAACGGCGCGGAATCGAATGTTCTGCTGCACCGGCAGCGGCGAAGGAGAAGGCCCTGGCCTGTACAGGAGAAGAAGGGCTCGCTCAATGAAGGGCCGCAGCCAGTCAGGGACCACATTCGGCCTGAGCGGCGCAAGCAGCATTCATTTGCGTTCACGGACACGCACCAGCGTAAGCTGTGTCCACTCGCCCGAATGCGAGTACGCCATCCATCGCCGCGCAGCTTCGTCTGAACGCCGGAAGATGCGCCGCCTTCGCAGTGCCCGCCCGGGCAAAGCAGGCTTACGGCTGCGCTTCGCTTCCGGTCGCCTGCGGATGGAGATTTGAGGAGTTCGATTTCTGCGCATAGCAATCAGGATGGCCGGGTTCCCATCGGCGGCAAAAAACCAACAAGGAGAAATCTTATTCGTCTTTCCGCAATCGCCGAGCCGGAGCCCTCTTCGAGCGCAGCGGCTCTCTCGAAGACTCTTCAACGAGCAGAACCGCTACTGCATCGGTAGATGCCGGTTTTGCGTTCGGAGTTTCAGAATCTGTCTCCGGCCCGCGCATCCTGCTCATTCCCGAAGCGATGCTTTAGGCGCAGGCAGGCTCAGCCTGGGAAAAATCGCAGCAGGAGTCGGATTCTTCCGGCTCCGGCGTACTCAAGGAACCGGCCGTGAAGAAGCGCTCGACCTCGCCCAGCACGCCGGCGCCGGTGCGCTGCTGATAAATTGCCGCTCGCAGCTTCGCTCCGCCGGCAACGCCGTGCGTGAACCAGGTCGCAAACTGCTTCATCTTGCCCACGGGGTCCCCAATGCGCGCATCGCGCGGCAGTTCTTTTGAAGCATCCGCCTCCCGGATCAGCATCTCGAAGTAGGCGCGAATCATCCTGTAGCGGTCTTCGGCCGTCGGCCGATCGTAGCTGCCGGTAGCCGTGTACTGAGCAATCTGCCGGAAGATCCACGGATTCGCCGGCGCGGCGCGCCCGATCATTACCGCATCGCAGCCGGTCTCGTCGATCATGGCCGCCGCATCCTCCGGCGTGCGAATGTCGCCGTTGCCGATCACCGGAATCCTCACCGCCTGCTTCACCGCCGCAATCCATTCCCAGCGAGCCTGTCCGCTGTAGCCCTGCTCGCGGGTGCGCGCATGCAGAGCCGCTGCGTTCAGCCCCTCGGCCTCGGCCATGCGCGCCAGCTCCACGCACACAATCTGCGCGTCGTTCCAGCCCAGCCGGAACTTCACGGTAAAGGGAATCGTCACCGCCTTGCGCACCGCGCGAAAGATTTCCCCGATCTTCGGCAGATCCCGCAGCAGCCCCGACCCGCCGTTGCACCCCACGACGCGCTTGGCCGGGCAGCCCAGGTTCAGGTCCACAGTATCGAAGCCCGTGTCCTCAACGATCCGCGCCGCCTCGGCCAGAGTTTCCGCATTCGATCCGAAGATCTGCGCCGCAATCGGATGCTCATCGTCGTAGAACGTCAGGTAGCGACGCCGCTTCGACTCCCGCATCCGCGCGAGGCCGTCAGCGGAGGTGAACTCGGTCATCAGCAGCCCGCATCCCGACTGCAGATTGCTGATCGCGCTTTCGACTCCCTCGCCGGCCGCAGAGCTCGGTGCGGTGTGCGAAAACAAACTTGCATGCCGGATAAACCGCCGGAACACCGTATCCGTAACCCCGGCCATGGGCGCAAGCACCGTCGCCGGCCGCACCGCTACCGCGCCGATGCGCACCTCCGCCGGCACGCGCGCCGTCGCCGGCATCGCATGCTCAATCGGATTGTCCCAGCTCTTCTTCACCGTGCATCCCCGGCGCGTCATCGGTTCAACCAGGCGCAAAGAAACCTGAGCCTCCGCCGCAGCGGAGGCTCGGGCGATCTGCGGGCGTTTTCCGCCGGCTACTTGGCCGCCGCCTTCTCGTACTTGCGGCGGAAGCGTTCCACGCGCCCCGCCGTGTCCACCAGACGCTGCCTGCCCGTAAAGAACGGGTGGCATACGGAGCAGATTTCCACGTGGATATCGCCTTTGTGCGTCGAGCGCGTCTCAAAGCTGTTTCCGCAGGCGCAAACCACCCGCACCGCGTCATAATTAGGATGAATCTTTTCCTTCGGCATTGAAAGACAAACCTTTCCGGCAGCGTTCTCTTCCATTTTACGGATTTTCGGCCTCAATTGGCAATTTGCCGCGCCGGATCGCTGGTTTCTGCTCCCTGGCGGCTTTGTTCGCTCCCTGCCGCCAGCGCCTTCTCGATGCCAGCCTCCGCCAGCGGCGTCATAATTGCATACCCGGCCGCATTCGGGTGCACCCCATCGAGGCTCAGGTTCGCCGGCAGCCCGCCGCGCGCATCCACCAGCGCCGAATAATAATCCACATACACATATCCCTTGCGCGCTGCATAATTCTTAATCCACTTGTTCAGCGCGACGATCTTCGGCGCCGGATCCAGCCCCGGCTGCCAGGGAAAATCGACCGCCGGCGTTACCGAGCAGAGCACGACCCTGATCCCGTTCTGCGCCGCCAGATCCGCCATCGACGCCAGGTTGTCCTCGGTCTGTTCGAGCGTCATCGGTCCTGTATTGCCCGCCAGGTCGTTCGTCCCAGCCAGAATCACCACCGCCTTCGGCTTCAGTCCGATGACATCCTGCCGGAAGCGGACCAGCATCTGCGGCGTCGTCTGCCCGCCAATTCCGCGGTTAAAATACGCCTTTCCTGGAAACATGCTTCCGGCCCCTTCGATCTTCCATCCCTGCGTAATCGAGTCGCCCAGGAACACCACGCGTTGCTCGCCCGGGGCCGGCGGCGCCACCGCCGCGTTCGCCGCCCTGAAATGTTCCAGGTTGCCGAAATCGAAGAGCAGGTCGTGATCGTGCTTCTGCCAGTACGGATCGTTGTGGTGCCCGGAAGGCGAAGTCAGAGCCGCCGGGCACGCCCCGGCGGGTTGTTGCGCGGCAGCTCCCGCCGCCGGAGCCTGAGCCGCCTGCATCGTCTTCGCCGGCTGCTGCGCTCCGGCTATCATCCAGCCCGCCATCGTCAATACAGCCGCCAGTAATGCAACCAGACGCCCATTGTGTGCCATTCTCAACGCTCCTGTCCCGCGCTCGGCGGGCCCATGAGGATTGTAGGCAATCGCCCCGCCGGGCGAACAGGCATTTTCCAGATAGAGGCCGGAAGCGGAGCAGCCGCCGGGCAGCGCTGCCTGTGCCGCCCAGCCAGGCTGCTTTTCCACATTTCCGCTCTGTCTCCACGCCGCCTTCCACCGCCCCTTGCTGCGCTACGCTGAATATGCATGGCTCAGTGTTCCATCTGCGACGGCGTAGGGCTGGTGCGCGTCATCGACGGCGGAGGCAAATGGGTCTCCCGTCCCTGCGAGTGCCAGCAGATGGAGCGCGAACAGCGCCGTCTGGCTGCAGCCCGCATCCCTGTCCGCTACCGCGACTGCACCCTCGACGCTTTCGATCCCTCCTATCCCCGCGCAGACGACTCGCTTGCCCGCGCTCTGCTCACCGCCCGCCGCTTTGTCGAGGCCTACCCCGTCGACACAGCTGGCAAGGGCCTGCTCTTTGTCGGTTCGGCCGGACTCGGTAAGACCCATCTCGCCGTCGGCGTCCTCCAGCGCCTGGTCCGCGAGCGCGGCGCGCGCGGCCTCTTCTGCGACTACCGCGAGCTGCTCAAGAACATCCAGAACAGCTACAACCCGCAGGTCAACACCACCGAACTCGATCTGCTCAGGCCCGTCTTCGCCGCAGAAGTGCTGGTTCTCGACGATCTGGGCGCGCAAAAGCCCAACGAGTGGGTCTGGGACACCGTCGCGCTCATCCTCAACACCCGCTACAACGACCGTCTCACCACCATCATCACCACCAATTATCCCGATCTGCCGGCCGGGGGCGGCAACCTGACCGATGCCGAACGCGCCGCCCGCGAGCCCACCCTCGGCGACCGCATCGGCGACCGCATGCGCTCCCGGCTGGCCGAAATGTGCATACGCGTCGAGATGAAAGGCGAAGACTTTCGCCAGAGCGTAAAGCGCGCCCGCTTTGGCTGACTTCGGGTTCCCCCATCTCCGAGGGATATCCCCCGAAAAGAGGCAGACCACCAATGCGCAGAGCCCTCGAATTTGTAAGCCTGTTCGCTCTGGCGGCAATCGCCTGGGTCACGTTCGCCGCCTTGCACGGCCCGCACGGCGTCGTCGGCCGCATTCCCACCCGCTTTGACGCAGCCGGACGCCCCGTCGCCTGGGGCCCTCCCTGGATGCTGCTGGTTCTACCCATCATGGCCGTCGTCATTTACCTGCTGATGACGCTGGTGGCGCGTTATCCGGGAGCGTTCAATTATCCGGTCCGCGTTACGCCGGCCAATCACGCCCGTCTGCAGGCGCTGGCTCTCGAAATGATCGCCTGGCTCAAGGCCGAAGTAGCCTGGCTGCTGGCCGCAATCCAGATCGAAACGGTGCGCGCCGCCCGAGCCGGCCATGCCGGTCTGTCGCCCCGGTTTATGCCCATAGCCACGGGCGTAATCTTCGCCACCATCATCGGCTACATTGGCGCCATGCGCCGGACAGGATTAATCCGGGCAGAACCGCGCCCTCGAAACGAACCAGGCGCGAAGCCCTGAAGGCATTCGTACCGGAGTTTGCGGCCTTCGGCGGCAGGAGCGCCAGCCCCGAACCGCTAAGCGCGCCAATCACAGAGCCGCGCCGGATGCTCCGCTCAGAAGGCCCAGAGCGATGCCAGCAGCGCCAGCATTGCCGCTACTGTCAATCCGCGGTAGGCGAGTTCGGCCTCGCGAGGCTGCGGAACTGCGCAGGCAACCGGCTTATCGATATGCAGAGAGCGATGGGGACTGTGCATGGTTGACCTGCCTTCCTGAAACATGCCCCGCAGAATTGCCCACACTTAACCGGCAATGCGGCTGCTCCGCGATCCGGGCCTGTTTGTTCTTATAGACGCCGGATTTTGCAGTCAGATGCCTAATTTTTTTCACGCTTTCGAACGGTGCTGTGTTTCTCAATCGGCGCGCTGCCGAAATTCTGCAATCGGCGGCCCGCGATGCGTCGGGCTGCAGGAACTCTTCGGTAACGGTGTAGAATTTCGCTCGTGAGCACCGGCCCCCAACTTATCCGTCCCTCGACCCCCCAGGAACGCAACTGGATGCCGCTGGCGATTGCCGCCGGCATCGTCGTCGCCGTAGTCGTGCTCCTCATTGTCCTGTTTGGCCGCGGCAACACTGCTCCGGCCGTCACGCCCATCTCGGCGCCGCTCGATCCCTACGCGAAGAACCTTGTTATTTCGAATCTGCAGATGAGCCAGGCGGCCAACCTCGCCGGCGGAAATCTGACCTATATCGACGGCCACATCATCAACAACGGCAGCCTCACCGTCACCGGCATCACCGCTCAGGTGCTCTTCCGCGACTATGCGCACCAGATCGCGCAGAACGAGACGCAGCCGATGAAGATCATCCGCATGCGCGACCCCTACATCGATACCGAGCCGGTCGCCGCAGCACCCCTCAAACCAGGCGAAGCTCGGGATTTCCGCCTGGTCTTCGACACCCTCACGCGCGACTGGAACGGCGAGTATCCGGAGATCCGCATCGTCCATGTCGACGCAAAATGACGCGCCACCAATCGCCGGTCCGGTTACGGCAGAAAGTAGAACGGATTCGGGTACTTCACATTGAACTCGGCCTCCGGCGCGCCTCGTAAATCGCTCCACTGATCGCCCACGTTGAGAATCATCGTGTAGCCTGCGGCGGCGATTTTCGCCCGCTCGGCCGACTTATACACGGTCGCCGTTTTGTCCTTCATCCCGGCCGGCCGCATGATGAGCTGCTGCCAGCCATCAATGCCGTCCGCGCGCAGATTGCGCTCGGTCGCGGCGCGTTCCTCTTCCCCGCGCCCGGTGATGAAAATCGCCGCAACGCCCAGCCGTCTGGCCTCGTCGAACAGCCGCACTGTACCTGGAATCGCCGGCGCCCTGGCGCTGTCGGCCCACGCATCGAAACCAGGCTTGTTGAACGTAAAGTCAAAGCTCGCCAGCTCCTGGTAGTTCGACAGCGTCGTCTCGTCGATATCCAGAATCATCGCCAGCTTCTGACCCGTTCGATGTCCGGCCGCGCGCCGGCGCAGAAACGCAATGGCGCGATTGGCCTGCGCGTCCAGATCGCGCGCGTAGCAGCCGCACTTGCACGTGCAGTCGTGGTAAGCGCGCAGCTCCCGCTTGAGCAGATCGACATTCTCGATGCGCTCGGCCGCAGCATCGACGGCGAAAACCGGATGCGGCCGGGCTGCGGCGGCGGATATCGCGCCGGTCTGCTGCGCCGCCGCAAGCCAGCCGCTCAACCCAAGAAGCGCCGAAGGAATCGCAAGAGATTTCTTCAAGGGATAAACCTCCCCGGTAAGGAAATCGAATCCCAAGTCTAAACGAGGCGCCGGGCAGCAGCCACAGCGGATTCACAGCCGCGGATCGCCGGCCTTTACCGGCGGGTAAACTGAAGGTGATGATACAGATTTTCCGGCCCATTCCGGTGGAGCGGCTCAGGCTGCTGGTCTTCGATCTCGATGGCACGCTGATCGACTCTGCGCAGGACCTGTGCAACAGCGTCAATGCCGCGCTCCGCGCCTTTGGCCGCGAGCCGCTTCCCGATCCGGCCATCGCCGGCTTTGTAGGCAACGGCGCGCCCATGCTCATGCGCCGCGCCCTGGCCCTGGCCGGCAACCTCACGCCGGAAACCATCGACGAGGATCTTTTCGAGAAGGCCTATGCATTTTTTCTGCAGTATTACCGCGAGCACAAGCTCGACTTTACCCGCGCCTACGAAGGCGTAATGGAAGCGCTGCACGCCCTGCAGCAGCTGCACGATCAACCCGGCGGTCCGGCGCGCGCCATGGCCGTGCTCACCAACAAGCCTGTGCGGCCGGCGCGCGGCATCTGCGAGGGGCTTGGCCTGGCCGGCTATTTCCGCGAGATCTATGGCGGCGACAGCTTTCCGCTTAAAAAGCCCGATCCGCTCGGCCTGCGCACGCTGATGCAGCAAACCGGCGCGCTGCCCGAGGAAACCGTCATGATCGGCGACAGCGCCGTGGACATGCAAACCGCCCGCAACGCCGGCGCGTGGGCGCTGGGCTGCGCCTTCGGCTTCGGCCCGCAGAATCTGATGGAAGTTCCTCCGGATGTGCTGGTCGACTCGGCCGCCGAATGGACTGAGGCGCTCATGCCTGCGCCCGCGCGCGGATCGACGATCTCTGTTCCCCGGGAAAACCCCGATATACCTCGCGACCCGTGCAGTAGTATTCTCTGAACCTGCACCGGGCTAAGGAGGCAGTCGTGGGCCACAAAGGCATCAGGGTGCTCATCGTGGATGATGAGCGGACTCTCGCCGACACGCTGGCCCTGATCGTGACGCGGAGCGGCTACGAATCGATGGCCGTATACGACGGCAGGGAAGCAATCGAAGCGGCCACGCTCTTCAAACCGCACGCCGTTATCTCGGACGTCATGATGCCGGGCATGAACGGCATCGAGCTTGCGCGGTACTTTACCGAGAACTTCGCCGGCTGCAGGGTGCTGCTGATGACCGGGCACGATAGCGCCGACAGTCTGGTGGAAGCGTACCTGTCCTGCGGGCATGTCGTGAATATCCTTACCAAGCCGGTGATGCCCCAGACGATCCTGGCGTTTGTCGCCAGTTGCGCCGAGGCTTTCGCCAAACACGAGGAACCGGATCGTGGCTACAGCGGTATTGTCTGACTTCCGGACAGCGTGGCCCGGCCGGCGGCGTCAAAGACGCTCAAAATGTCGACAGCGTCAAAGTCTGCGTGTTGTTGTACGCCAGGTCCGTTACGTCCACGCTCATCGGGCGGATCGCGTCCACCTTGTAGCGATGATCCACCACATCGCCGGGGCGCGCCATGAAGATGTCGTCGCCGTGAAGGAAGAACGCCCTGAGCGATTTGTCGGGGGTCTGCTCGTAGCCGAAGTACTTAAGGTCAATCGCCGGCGGCCTGGGCGGCGGCGGAGGGCCGATCGGTATGGTTACGCTCGGTCCCTTGGCTCGCGCGCTCTCGATTGGCCTGGGAATCGCGATCGGCGCCGATTCCGCCGAAAAGATGTTGCGGCCCGTGCCTGCGTACTCCACATCCTCGCTCTGCGCCAGCTTGTCGAAGTGCAGCGTAGGATCGATGCCGGCGTTCGAGATCTGCTCTGCCTCTGGAGCTGCTGCGGAGGCCGATGCGGCAGGGGGACCGGCCGCCCGCGCGGCAGGCGGCGCGTAATGCGGGGTTGAAGGGCCGGCAATGGCGTCGTAGAGTTCCTTGCCGCCGACAATTGCGATCACCGCAAACAGCGCGATCACAATATAAAGCTGCTTCTTGTTCTCCGCGCCTACACGCATGGCCATGATTACTGTTCCTCCTGCGTGGCGCCGGCCGGTTCCTGCGCGGCCTTTCCCTGGCCGTCCTGCGGTGTGGCGGGCAGGCCGCTTGCCGCCGCGTCGGCGGGCCGCAGCCACGTGGAAACGCGCAGCCGCAGATTCACCAGCCCGCCCTGTTGCCCGGTCAGCGACATGGCGCGGATCAAAAAGAACGTCTGATCGCGCTCGAGTCCGTTGATGAAGCGCATGATCTGCGGATAGCCGCCGCTGATGCCGGCGTCGATCGTAATTTCCGTCAGGTAGGAGCCCGGCGGACCCTGCGTGTAAGCCACGCGCGACAGCCGCACGCCGGATTGCACCTCGAGCTCGCCGATCGCATTCGAGATAGAGGAATAATTCGGCGGAATGCGCTTGTCGTAAAAACCGCGCATCTCGTCGCGCGTTTTCTCAACCTTGCCATCCAGCCCGCGGAGCGGCGCAGTTTGCAGCTCCAAGACCCTCAACTCGACCTGCTTGCCGGCGACAACCTGCTCGGCGTGCCGGTCGATGGCGGCCCAGTCCAGTCCCAGCCGGATCGACAGGCCGATCGCCAGCGCCAGCAGAAAGCCGAAGCCCGCGTAGTGCCATGTAAGCGGCGACGCCAGCCGCTCGCGCCAGACCGCGGCGGTTCGATCCGAAGGCCGGGGGGTCATCGCGTCCCTCCGTTCCGCGCCGGCGCAGTCTGCGGCGCCTGCCGAGCCTGCGCATGATGCCCCGGCGCAACGCTCTTCGGGGCATTGGTCTGGAATCGCGGCCCGCGATGTTCGTTCGCCGGAGCGCCGGACGGAGGATTGTCCGGTTGCTGCGCCGGGCTCGCCGCGCCCTGCGTCCTTGCCGCCCCGCCCGCCTTTACTTCGTCCGGCGTGGGCGGGTTGTATTCGGCCAGAATATCGAAGTTGAAGCGGTTCGAGGCGCTTACCGGCTCCTCCGCACGATTGGGGCCGCTACCCGCAGCTTCGGCGTTTTCGCCCACAATGCGCGGCGCAAGAAAGCGCCTGGAATGCTCGAGGTTGCGCACCAGATCGACGGCCAGGTCGCGCGGCCCCGCGACGCGCAGGTGCAATGTAATCTGTCCCGCCTTGTCGCGGATCGGCTCAAGCGTCGTCACCTGTACGCCGCCGGGCAGCACGGTCTCAAGATTTTCCATCGCCAGCGTCCAGGAAAAAGCTTTTTCGTCGAAGATGCGGTTGAGCATCGCTGCCTGGCGCAGCAGGCTGGCGTTGTCCGGCTGCTGCATCATCCGCATGTAGCTCTGGCGCTCGGCATTGACGCTCGCCAGCCGGCCGTCGAGCGAGTGTTCGCGCCTGCGCGCCGCCTCGGCCTTGTTATGGACTGCGTGCAGGCCGAGCGCGAGCGCCAGGCAAATGGCAGCCAGCGCGCCCATGCCAACGCGCAGCCGGTGCATGGCGGGACCGAGATCTGCGTAGGGCCGCGTAGCGAGATTGAGAGTAATTCTCACCGGACCATCTCCTCGATCTGACCATCGTGCCGATGCAGCGCCAGCGCGCCGGTTACTCCGGCAATGCTCGCGCTGCCGAGAGCTGTCATTGCGCCGCTTCCAGGTTGAGGAACAAGCTCAACAACCGGCAATTCGACATCGTTGACCCATGCGGCAAATTCTTTGATCGGAGTGTCGCCGGCGTAATACAGGCGGCCGGGCCGGGCCTGGAGTTTGTCTTCAAAGTAAGCCGCGGCCACGGCGATGCAGCGCTGAATCTCCTCGACACGCCGCGCCGGATCCTCAGGCAGATCGAGCGCGCGGTAGAGCAGCAGATCTTCGCCGGATGCGATGATGGTTGTGACAGCCTGCCGGCTCAGGTTTGCGATCAGCACGGCGTCGAGCGAATCCACGGTTTCAAGCGCGGCAAGGCTTGCGGGCAGTACGGCGCCCGGCTCGTATCCGGCGGAGCGCACTGCAGCCTCGTATTCGGCCAGTACCGGGCCGGGAAGAATCGCGGCCAGGATCCGGAACTCATTCTGCGCCTGCGACAGGATCTGGTAGCCGACGCCTGCATGCTCCACGTCGAACGGCACCATCTTGCGCAGCCGGAAGCGCAGCACCTGCAAAGCTTCGGCAGCCTTCGCCGGGAAGGCGTCGAAATCGAGCACGAAAACGCGCACTACGGTGTCGGGCAGCACCAGCGTGACGGAGCGCTTGCGGGGCGACAGCTCGTCGAGCGCAGCGCGAACTGCCGCCGCCAACACGCC
>DATGLJ010000315.1:0-11565 GCA_035294185.1 Occallatibacter sp.
GCAGAAGAGGCCGCGCAGATGGCCCTCACCGGCCTGACTCGAAAAGTGCTGAAGCGCGCGCTGCTTTCGGGTGAGACGGAACGCGGTCATTTCGACTGCCGATAAGGGCCCGATGAATCCGCGATCCGGCAGTTTCAGTAATAATCGGCGCAGCTCATGTAGTAGCCGCAGTGTGCGCAGACCAGCTTGCAGCGGTGGCCGGTGAGCCGGTGGCCGCAGTTGGGACAGATCTGCTGGTGATGTTCGGGAGCCGGCTCGGGATCCGCAATTGCGGCTGCGCCGGGCAAGCCGGCCGCCTCCGCACCACGTTGCGGGATAGCGGCGCTGGAAGCACGGGGATCGAGAACTCTCGGGCGCTCGGGCAGCATGCCCGACAGATTAGCATGGTAGAAGGGTTTGCTGCCCGATCCATTGCAGCGCAGACCCGAAGGCCAACACCGAAGCGTCCGGAACCTGAGTCTGCGCAAAGGAATCGATTGCCGGGCGCGGGCACCCGCAACAAACGAATTTCTAAAGTCCTTAAGGAGGAACTATGGCTAGCAAGGCAAGTGCGGTTTGGACTGGTTCATTGAAGGAAGGCAAGGGCACGATTTCGACAGCGACGGGCGTGCTGAAAAACGCCAGCTATTCGTTCGCAACGCGGTTTGAAGGCGCAGCCAGCGGCACCACGCCGGAGGAGATGATTGCGGCAGCGCACGCCAGCTGCTTCTCGATGGCGCTGGGCGCACAGCTTGGCAACGCGGGCCTGACGCCGGAAAAGATTGAAACCGAGGCGGCAGTGACGCTGGCCAAGACCGACTCGGGGTTTGCGATCACGCGCATTGCCCTGACCAGCAAGGCCAGGGTTCCGGGCGCAAGCAAGGAGGCGTTCGAAAAAGCTGCGGCTGACGCCAAGGCCGGCTGCCCCATTTCCAAGCTCTTCGCCAACAACACAGAGATCACTCTCAACGCTACGCTGGAGTAATCGCCCAGGCGGGAACGAAGATCCGTGCTTGCCCGGCGGGCCAGAATCGCTCGCCGGGCAAGCCGGCGTTCTTCACGCTCCGGCTCCCGGCCCCGTGCGCGCCCGCGCAGGCCCGGGGTTCGCACCGCGCTCGAGTGGCGGGATTTGACACCGGATTCGGCATCTGTGAAACTTGGAATTGCTGCCGGTTCAGCGTATCGTGCGCCTAAAGCGCACCGCTGATCCCTCGCTTGTGCCGAAGTGGCGGAATTGGCAGACGCGCATGGTTCAGGTCCATGTACTCGCAAGGGTGTGGGGGTTCGAGTCCCTTCTTCGGCACCAAATCGGCGCTAAGCCTCTCCAGTCGTGAAGTTTCACGGGTTGTCCTTTCGATTCTGAGCAGGAGAAGCCGTTTGTGACCGGCAATCGGCTTCAAGGAAGTCGGATGGACAATCGGCCGAATGCCCGGCCGAATGCCCGATTGACGGTTCATCGTCGAGAGCATTCGGCGCAATGGGTCCTGGCGCCGGGCCGCATCGCTTGCCTCTCTCTCCGCCTTCTGTGGTCCACTCCAGACATAAGCAGACTTTCTGCGATCCGGCGCGTTTCGATCTCGAGGCCGCCCGCGCCCGTTTCCTAAAATAACCTTATCCATAAGCTGACCGGGAATCGATGTAGAACCGGGCGCAGGATCCGGTTTCCCGGCACAGCTTCGCAATTTCAGGAGAGCACGCGATGCAATGGCTTCTGCGGGTGTCTTATTCCGCTCTGCTGCTCGGAGCGGGCGCTGCGGCATGGCAGGCAGCAGTCGCGCAATCGCCGGAACGCACGACCTCGGCGCCGCGCGACGAGTACCGGCCGCTGGCGGCCGATCGCGGCGCATCCGCGCTGTGGCAGTCGCTTGAGAAGCTGCACACCCGCGCCAGCCTGCTGATGGTCACCGCGCATCCCGACGATGAGGACGGCGGCATGCTCGCCTACGAGTCGCGCGGCCAGGGCGCGCACGTGGCGCTTGTCAGCCTGAATCGCGGCGAAGGCGGCCAGAACGCGATGTCGAACGACTACTGGGACCGGCTTGGCCTGGTGCGTACCCAGGAGCTGCTGGCCGCCAGCCGCTACTACGGCGTGGACCTCTACTTCACGCGCGTGGTGGATTTCGGCTTTTCGAAGACGCGCGAAGAGTCTCTCCAGCTATGGGGCAGGGACCGCGTGCTTTGCGACGTGGTCCGCGTGGTGCGCATGGAGCGTCCGCTGGTGATGACATCGGTCTTCATCGGCAACCTGACCGACGGCCACGGCCAGCACCAGGTGGCCGGGCAGATGAACCAGGAGGCCTACAAACTCGCCGGCGATCCCAGCGTTTGTCCCGATCAGATCAAAGAAGGTCTCTTGCCCTGGTCGCCGCTCAAGGTTTACGCGCGCGTGCCCAGCTTCTCCATCTCGCCCAAAGGCATGTACGACTACGCCACCGATCAGTGGGCCCCGGTGCGCTTCTTCGATTACGTGAACAATCAGTGGAGCGATAAGGTTCCGGCGACCAACCTTGAGATTCCCGAGGGCGATTTCAATCCGCTGATCGGCGACTCTTATATTCAGTACGCGCGCGAGGGCCTGGGATGGCAGAAATCACAGAATGGCGGCACGGGCGTGCCGCTGGATGGATCGACAACCATCCCCTACCACCGCTATGCCTCGCGCGTGCCCGCGGCCGGCCACGAGAACTCATTCTTCGACGGCATCGATGTGTCGCTCGAAGGCATCGCCACGCTGGCCCCGGGAGACAACCCGCTGCTGAAGCGGGCGCTGGCCCGGTTGAATGATCTCGTGGAAGACGCGATGCGCAATTTCTCCGCCACCCAGCCGGAAAAGATTGCGCCCACGCTGGCTGCAGGACTGAACGCGACGCGCGATCTCATCAGGCAGGTGCAGGCGAGCGATCTGCCCACAGAGGCCAGATACAACGTCCTGCACGAGCTCAGGATCAAGGAAGCTCAATTTAATGACGCACTCGCCGAATCGCTGGGCGTAACGGTGACGACGTTTCTGGCTCCGGCGCACGGCGGGGGCGGCCTGTTCGGCTTCGGCACGCCCGAGAACGAAACGCGTGTGGTGGTGCCGGGCCAGCGCTTCGATGTAGTCGCATACGCCGCGAATACAGGGACTGCCGAAGTAAAGCTGGAGGATATTTCTCTTCATGCCGCCGATAGCGGGGAATGGAAGATCGACGCAGAAAAGCCTGACTCCGGCAACCTGCAGGCGGGCCAGCGCGAACAGGCGACCTTCCACGTTACAGCGCCAGTCGATGCCGGCCTCACCCGGCCTTACTTTCATCGCGACAACGTAGAGCAGCCCTACTACGACATCCTCGATCCCAGATACACGAGCCTGCCGTTCGCGCCGTATCCTCTCTATGCCACGGTTTCATTCAGCTACCAGGGCGCGCAGGCCGCCGTCGAGGCTACGGTGCAGACCGCCGAGCACGTCACCGGCTTCGGCACGCTTTATGAACCGCTGATCGTGGCGCCGGCGATCTCGGTCACCACTGCGCAGCATGCAACCATTATTCCGCTCGACCGCAAAGAGGCCACCCTCGATGTGACGGTGCACAATAATGTGGCCGGCCTGGCCAGGGGCACGCTGCGCCTGAACCTGCCCGCCGGCTGGAGCGCAACGCCGCAGTCGGCCGATTTCAACCTCGCCCAGCAGGGCGAAGAGCAGCGCCTGCGCTTCACGCTGCATCCCGGCAGGCTGGACGAAAGGCCGTACTCCGTTACTGCCGCCGCCGAGTACAACGGCAAAGAGTACACGGAGGGCTACGTCACCACCGGCTACCCAGGTCTGCTTCCATACAACGAGTACAACCCGGCGAGCGTGCGGCTCACGGGCGTGGATGTGAAGGTTGCGCCCGACTTGAATGCTGGCTACGTGATGGGAACAGGCGACGACGTGCCGCAGTCGCTCGAGAGCCTGGGCGTGCACGTTCGCCTGCTCTCCAGCGCCGATATCGCCACCGGCGACCTGAGCAGGTACAGCGTCATTGTGCTGGGCGTGCGCGCATATGCTGCGCGGCCTGAGCTCGCCACGTACAACCAGCGTTTGCTCGATTACGTTCGCAACGGCGGCGTGCTCATCGTGCAGTATCAGTCCGGCGAGTACGACCACAACTTCGGCCCGTACCCGTACACGCTCTCGCGGAATACCGAGAAAGTTGTGGACGAAACCGCCGGCGTCGAGCTTCTTGCGCCGGAGAACCCATTGCTGAGCTGGCCGAACAAAATCACGGAGAAGGACTTCGATGGATGGGTGGAAGAGCGCGGCCACTCATTCATGCGCGAGTGGGCCCCCGAGTACCAGGCGCTCACCGAGGTCCACGATCCCGGCCAGGCTCCGCAAAAAGGCGGCCTGCTGTATGCGCGCTATGGCCGCGGCGAATACGTGTACGTGGCCTACGCGCTCTACCGCCAGCTGCAGGAGGGGGTCCCCGGCGCATACCGGCTGTTCGCCAATATGCTCAGCCTGCCGCAGGCGCCGCAGAGCGCGCCGTCAGGGCGGTAACCGCACGGAGATGTTGCATCCAGACTGAAATGCTTCCCTCGGAGCGAAGACCCGCTGCCGACGGAACTGTCTGCGCCCTTTCAACAAGCATCGATGCAATCGGCTCCTGCGATTCTCCGCCCGCCGCAGGCGCGCGCGGCTGCTTCGCTGCCGGCGGGAAGAAACCGCAGGCGCTATACTGGCCCCGGATGCGGTAGTTCTTCGCTCTTCGGTTGTTCTTGGCATATTGGACACATGCGCGGTGCTTCTGTGCCGGCCTGCTGGCCTGGCATTGCTTTTCAGCGGCCGCTGCCCGGCAGCCCGCACCGCGTCGCACGGTAACCATCACAGCAGTGGATGAAAACGGCCTGGCGATCCCCCGGGCGCGGATCGGCATCTTCGAGCCCGGCCGTCCCGAACTGCAGCTATGGACCGATTACGCCGGCCGGACCAGCTTTCAACCTGAAGAGAGTCTGCCATACAGAATTCATGCGGAAAAAGCCGGCTTTTACCAGGCCGATGAGAGCGGCATTGCACCCGGCGAGGCCAGCGTGCGCATCGAGCTTGCGCATCAGCAGATTGTCAGCGAAGAGGTAAACGTAACAGCTTCGACGCCGGGCATCGATACCCAGCAGGCCTCCAATCAACGCGTGATGAACACGCCGGAGATTGTCAACATTCCCTATGTGACCTCGCGCGACATACGCTACCTGCTGCCTTTTTATCCCGGCGTGGTGCAGGACGCGAGCGAACAGGCTCACATCGACGGCAGCGAAACCTGGGAGACGCTGGACACGATTGACGGATTCGATGTGCGCTCGCCGGCCGAGGGAACGCTCGATATTCGCGTGAGCACAGACGCCGTGCGCTCGATCGACAAGCAGAGCACGCGCTACCCGGTTCAATACGGCCGCGCTACGGGCGGCGTGATCGCGTTCAACACAGGGATGGGCGACAACAAGTTCCGCTTCAACGCAACGAACTTTGTGCCTTCGTTTCGCGACCTGAACGGTCTCCGCTTCGACAAATTCGTGCCGCGCTTCACGTTTTCCGGACCGATCCTGCGCAACCGGGCATGGTGGTACGACGGGCTGGAACTGGAGTGGGACAACATCTACATCACCGAACTGCCGGCAAATGCGAATACCGACGAGCTGATCCGGGGCAGCAACCTGGCAAAGGCGCAGGTGAATACGTCGGCAGACAACATTGTTACGGCGGGCCTTTTGTACAACAATTACCACTCGCCGTATGACGGCATCTCCGCGCTGACGCCGCAGATAAGCACGGTGAACCGCGACATCCTTGGCTGGCTGCCCTACCTGCGCGACCAGTGGAGCTTTCGCAAAGGGGCACTGCTGGACGTGGGCCTGGGCGAGATGCGGTTTCGCGACGGCTTCGAGCCCCATGGCGACATTCCCTACCAGATCACGCCGGAGACGGCCCAGGGCAGCTATTTCGAGAACCTGACGGGACGGGCATCCCGCATCCAGGGAACGGCGGATCTCTATCTGCCGACGCGGCAGTGGCTGGGCGGCCACGACCTGCGCATGGGGCTCGATCTGGATCATATTACCTACAACCAGGATCAGACGCGGGCGCCGGTAAGCTATCTGCGCGAAGACCGCACGCTGGACCGGCTGAGCACGTTTGCTTTTGCGCCGCCCTTCACGCTGCACAACGACGAGATCGGCGCTTACGCGGAGGATAGCTGGCGGCCGGCGAAAGGATGGCTACTCGAGCCGGGCCTGCGCTTCGACTGGGATGTAATTGTGCGCAGGCCGCTGGTCGCTCCGCGGCTGGCCGCAGTGTATGCGCCGCCGCAAATTTCCGCGACGACAAAAATTTCGGCGGGGATCGGCATCTACTACGAGCACACGCAGCTCGAATACATTGCGCAGCCGTATGCGGGCCTGCGCTATGACACGTATTACGCCGCCGATGGCGTAACGCCGCTCGGGCCTGCGCAACTGACAGAGTTTACGGCCGGCAATGGATCGCTGCGCGCGCCGCGCGCGGTCAACTGGAGCGTGGCGATCGAGCGCAAGCTGCCGTGGTCGATTTATGGCGGGGCGAGCTATATGCAGAAAATCACTTCCAATGTGTTTACCTTTGCGAACCAGAGCGGGCCGGCGGCGCCGGCGGGCAATTATCTGCTGACAAACGCGCGTCAGGACCGCTACCGCGCCGAGCAGTTCGAGCTGCGGCGGCTGTTCCGCAACGGATATACGGCTTACGTGGCGTACACGCATTCCTCGGCGCGAACCAATGCGGCGCTCGACTATCTGCCCACGCCTTCGCCGCTGGGACCACAGCAGCGCGGGCCGCTGCCGTGGGACTCGCCGAACAGAACCATCTCCTGGGGATGGCTGCCCTTCGATGTCCCGTGGTTCAAAAAGAACTGGGACTTTGTCTACACGGTGGACTGGCGCACCGGGTTTCCGTTCACCGCCGTAAATGCGGCCGGCCAGGTGGTGGGCGCGGCGGGCGCCTACCGGTTCCCCGATTACGTCAGCCTCAGCCCGGGACTCGAATGGCGGATTCATTTTCGCGGCGCTTACTACGGGCTGCGCGGGGTGATCGAGAATGCGACAAACCGGCAGAATCCGCTGGTGGTCAACAATGTCATCGATTCGCCGCAGTTCGGCACGTTTCTGGAACCCGAGGGGCGGGCGTTTACGGCGCGGCTGCGGCTGATCGGTTCGCGGTAGAACAGAGACCGGCGCAGCCGCCGCCGGTGCGGAGACGGCCTTTTCGATAGGGCCGGATCTTCGGCGCGCCGTCTGCCGGCGTCAGTCGCGGCGGAACTTGTTCGCCTGTTCGAACTCCTCGCGCAGGCCGGGGGTGCGCAGGTTTTCGCGCAGATGCGCCAGCCGCTGCTCGAGGGCGGCGATGGCGCGCTCGACGGCCTCGGTGTTCGTATAGGCGATGTCGCGCCACATGGAGTAGGGGCTGGCGCCGAGGCGCGTCATCTCGCGCAGGGCGCGGCCTCCCACGTCCTTAAGTTCGGGCGCGTCGCCTACTTCGGCTTCGAGCAGGGCGCTGAGCGCCGTCGCCGTGAACTGCGGCAGGTGGCTTACCCAGGCAACCAGTTCGTCGTGGCGCGCAGCGTCGAGATCGAGCGTGCGCGCGCCCATTGCAACGACCAGCCTGCGCCATTCCTGAACCAGTTCGGCTCCGCGCGCCGAGCGCCTGCTGAGGGGATCATCCGTGAACAACCACACTGCGCCGCGGAACAGGTTCGAATCCGCCAGCGCTGCTCCGCCGCGCTCTTTGCCGGCCATGGGGTGGCCGGGCAGAAACGCGGCGCGCTCGGGCGTGTTGAAGAGCCGCGCCGCCGTCTCGGCGATCAGCTTTTTGGTGCTGCCCACGTCGGTGACCAGATGCTCCGGTCCGAGCGCAACCGCCAGCTTTTCCATGAGATCGAGCGTGGCGTAGATGGGCACGGCAAGCACCGTTACCTGGCTCGCCTGCGCCGCTTCGACGGCGTCGCCGGCCACCGCATCGATTGCGCCCATGGAATGGGCGAGCTGAGCCTGCTCTGGAGAGCGGTTCCAGCCAACGATGGAGCCCCTGAAACCGGCAGCGCGCAGGGCAAGCCCCGCCGACGTGCCGAGAAGACCGGTGCCGAGGATGGCGATGCGTTCGATCATGATGAGCGAGCCGGCGCAACAACTCCGACTCGCTCATCTTACAAGGTGCGGCCGACGGCCTGGGCGATGACTCTCAGTTCGCCCACCAGCTTCTCGAACTGATCGAGATACAGCGTCTGCGCGGCGTCGGAGAAGCTTTTATCGGCATCGGGATGGATCTCGATGAGCAGCGCGTCGGCGCCTGCGGCCACGGCGGCCTTGGCCATCGGCGCTACCATGTCGCGCCGTCCGGTGCCGTGCGAGGGGTCGCCGGCCACGGGCAGATGCGAAAGCTTCTTGATCACCGGGATGGCGGCAATATCCATCGTGTTGCGCGTGGAGGTTTCGTAGGTGCGGATGCCGCGCTCGCACAAAATCACCTGGTAATTGCCGCCGGAGAGGATGTACTCGCTCGACATCAGCAGCTCTTCGATGGTGGCCGCGATGCCGCGCTTGAGCAGGACCGGCTTGCGCACCTGGCCAAGCTCGCGCAGCAGATTGAAGTTCTGCATGTTGCGCGCGCCCACCTGGAAGCAGTCGACATAAGGCAGCATCGGCTCGATCTGCGCAATCTCCATGACCTCGGTGACGGTGGCGAGCCCATACTCCCGCGCAGCTTCGTACATCAGCTTGAGGCCGTCGATGCCCAGCCCCTGAAAGGCGTAGGGCGAGGTGCGCGGCTTGAACGCGCCGCCGCGCAGAAAGCCCCCGCCGGCGGCCTTTACGCATCTGGCGATCGCGAAGATCTGCTCGCGCGTTTCAATCGAGCATGGCCCGGCGATCAGCGCAACCTGCCGGCCGCCGATTGCTGCGCCGTTGGCGAATTCGATCACCGTGTCTTCGGGCCGGAAGGCGCGGCCGGCCAGTTTATAAGGCGAACTGATGCGGTGCACGTGCATCACGCCGGGCAGCACTTCGAACTTGCTCAGGTCGAGGCCTGCGGTGGGTCCCACGGCGGCCAGAATCGTCTGCATTGCGCCGGTGGTGCGGTGCACGTCCACTCCGCACTCCGACATGACCTCGATCACGGCGTCAATCTGCTCCTCGGTTGCATTTTCCTGCATTGCGACAATCATTTCCGGTTCCCTGTCTCGGGCGCGGGGCCCGCGTCGACGCCGTCGAGGCCTTCCTTCAGACCCCGGGCGTGTCTTTCGCTCGCCAGTTCGTTGCGCTGCAGCGCCCGCATCACGTCGATGATGCGCTCGTAGATGTGTTGAAGCTCGGTGTCCGGCAGCGGCCCCTTATTGGCCGCGCGCACGTTCGCGTAAACAACTTTCTCGCGATTCGGCTCATAGACCGGCAGTGAGGTAGCGGCCTTCAGCTGGCCCACCATCTGCGCGGCGCGCGCCCGCTCGTTGAGCAGTTCCACAAGCTGGCGATCCAGAACATCGATACGGCTTCGCAGTTCTTCGAGCGTCATGTCGTCCTCATGTGCGGAAGCTGGTTAGCGCTACGCTCAGCGTCAGTTCCGGCGCCTGGTCAGGCCAGGCCTCAAGGGCTCGGCCTGGCGCAGGCGCAAGCAGATCGCTGACAACTGATTACTGACCATTATCGGCCGTCGTCACCGGGCCAGCGCCGATTCGGCAAGGCGCAGGCCCTTGATAAATCGGGCCACTGCGCTTGGGGCTTGATCCGGCGTCGAACGCTCAATCAGCTCGACAATCGCGCTGCCGATGACCGCTGCGTCGGCAAACTCCGCTACCTGCGCCACGTGCGACGCGTTGGAGATGCCGAATCCGACGGCCACCGGCAGCTTGCTCCATCGCTTGATGCGGGCAACTAACTCGGCTGCATCGCCGGTCAGGCTCTGCTGCTTGCCGGTAATGCCGGTGCGCGAGATAGCGTAGACAAATCCGCGGGAGTGCGCGGCAATCGCCCTGAGGCGTTCGTCGGGGCTGGTGGGCGCAGCGAGAAAGATGGGCGCGAGATTCACGCGCGCCAGTTCGGCCAGATATTCGCCGGCCTCCTCGACGATCATGTCGGTGGCCAGCACGCCGTCCGCGCCGGCCGCTGCCGCGTCGCCGGCGAACTTTTTGAGGCCGTAGCGCAGAATCGGATTCAGGTAGCTGAAGATGACCAGTCCGGCATTGGGCCGCGCCGCGCGCAGATCGGCCGCGAGGGCCAGAACATCTCTGAGCCGCGTGCCGCGGGCCAGCGCCCGCTCGCTGGCGCGTTGAATAATGGGGCCGTCGGCCAGCGGATCGCTGAAGGGCACGCCCAGCTCGATCACATCCGCGCCGGCGTCGATGGCCGCGAGCGCAATGGCGCGCGTCGCCTCAAGGCCCTCACGGGCTTTTTGCGGGCCGGCCTGGAGGCCGGCGTCGCCCGCCGTGAGGTAAACCACCAGGCCCGGCTTGTGCTCGAAACGTATCGGCATCTTCGTTACAGCTTCAGCTCACGGGCCAGAATGCCCATATCCTTATCGCCGCGTCCGCTGAGGTTCACCACCAGTATTTCACGCCGATCCATCGCCGGCGCGATGCGCAGCGCCTCGGCTACGGCGTGCGCGCTTTCGAGCGCCGGCAGAATTCCCTCGGTCCGCGCCAGCTTCTGGACGGCATCGAGCGCCGCCGCGTCGTCCTGCGAAACGTACTCGGCGCGGCCGGAGTCGTGCAGCGCGGCGTGCTCCGGACCGATAGAGGCGTAATCCAGGCCAGCGGAAACCGAGTGCGTGAGCGCGATCTGCCCGTCCTCATCCTGCAGCACATAGGAGTATGTTCCCTGCAGAACGCCCGGCACACCGCCCCGGAAGCGCGCCGCGTGCTCGCCGAGCGCTGTGCCGCGGCCGCCGGCTTCGACGCCGATCAGCCGCACCTGGCGGTCTTGAATGAACTCGTAGAATGCGCCGATGGCGTTCGAGCCGCCGCCGACGCAGGCGACCACGACGCTGGGCAGGCGGCCTTCCTTTTCGAGGATCTGCTGTTTTATCTCTTTCGAGATTACACGCTGAAAATCCCGCACCATGGTGGGGTAGGGATGTGCGCCCAGCGCCGAGCCCAGCAGGTAGTAGGTGGTGCGCACGTTGGTGACCCAGTCGCGCATCGCTTCGCTGATCGCGTCCTTGAGCGTGCGCGAACCGGAGCTTACGCCGCGCACCTCGGCGCCCAGCAGGCGCATGCGCTTGACGTTCAGGTCCTGGCGCTCCATGTCCACTTCGCCCATGTAGACGACGCATTCGAGGCCGAGCAGCGCGCAGACGGTGGCCGTGGCCACGCCGTGCTGGCCGGCGCCGGTTTCGGCGATGATGCGCTGCTTGCCCATGCGCCGGGCGAGCAGCGCCTGGCCCAGCGAATTGTTGATCTTGTGCGCGCCGGTGTGCAGCAGGTCCTCGCGCTTGAGGTAGATCTTTGCGCCGCCGAGCGTCTCGGTGAGCCGCTTTGCAAAGTAGAGCGGCGTAGGCCGGCCGGCGAAGTCTGCGAGCAGCGCATTCAGCTCGGCCTGGAAGGCGGCATCGGC